>NZ_JAVAYL010000012.1:0-266598 GCF_054185225.1 Bradyrhizobium sp. 18BD
GGTACTATGGCTTAAGCCCTGGGAGAGTAGGTCGCTGCCAGGCCTGCCAAGGACAAGAAATCCTCCTCTTACGATGTTCGAATACAAAACGCCGCTTCCGGAAACGGAGGCGGCGTTTTTGCTTGTGCTGACGTCTTCAGCTTGCGCTGTCGTCTTCAAAGGTCCGCTGCGCTAGCCGGGTTCGCGCGGTCCTGGCCATTGGCTCCGCGCGTTGCGATCGACCACGGACATGCCGATGCCCTCGGTCGCGCGCACCGGCACCGAGGCCGGATCGAAATCCTCGAGACAAAACACGTTGACGCCGAAATGATCCGGCGCCGCGTGCTTGCGGTGAAACGTGTAGATGCCGCAGCGTGAGCAGAAGAAATGTTTCGCGCGGTGCGTATTCCATTCGTAGGCCGACAACAGATCCTCGCCGCTCTCGATCGTGAGCGCGCTCTCGCGCACCTTCGTCATCAGCGCATTCTTCTGCCGGCACAGCGAGCAATCGCAGGTCGTGATTTCAGGTGATATCTGACACCAGGCTGAACGTCACCGCGCCGCAATGGCATGAGCCGCGATAGGTGGGCATGTCTCTTTCCTTCTCTGGTGCATGCGAGCATCGGCGAGACAGTCTGGCCGCACAACAGATGGATTGCACGCCGAACAATGTTTGGTGATCGCCGAAGCCTCCACAAGGTTGTGATCATTCAGCCATGATCGGCCGTTAGCAGGACCAGGCCGAGTTCATGTGGAGTTCATTTCGGGTTCCCTAGCTTTCCACACGTCTGGACCTTCCACCGGCAAGATCTTCCAGCGCCAAAATCAACCATCCCCCTCAGGAGGAGACTCTCATGCCAGCATTGCTTCGTCCCGCCCTCACTGCGTTCGGCGTCGCGTGCCTCGTGTCCGCAGCATCGCTTGCCTCCTCCGGCACAGCGTTCGCGCAGGCCAAGCAGGCCGCGCCGGCGCCGCAGGCCGCGCCCGCGCAGGCCCCGACGCTCAAGCAGATCGCGCTGACCGACAAGCAACTCGACGGCGTGCTCGCCGCGCAGAAGGACATGGATGCGATCACGGAAAAACTGCCGGAGAATACCGCGCCCGACCAGAAGGTGATCGGTCAGCTCGACGGTGTGGCCAAGAAATACGGCTTCGCCAGCTATGACGACTATAACAACATCGTCGACAACATCAGCCTGGTGCTCGGCGGCTTCGATCCCGCGAGCAAGAAATATATCGGCACCGAAGCCGTGATCAAGGCGCAGATCGCGCAGATCCAGACCGACAAGAAGATGCCCGCCAAGGACAAGAAGGAAGCTCTCGACGAGCTCAACGAAGCCTTGAAGACGCCGGCGCCGCAGGTCGAGAACAAGGGCAACATCGATCTCGTCGGCAAGTACTACGACAAGCTCGTCGCCGCGCTGGGGGATGATCAGAACTAAGAACGGCGCAGTGCGCCGCTAACGCCGCGCGTTCGCCGCCGTAGGGTGGGCAAAGGCGCGACAGCGCCGTGCCCACGATATTCTCGACGGAGAGAGGCGGTGGGCACGCTTCCGCCTTCGCTCTTCGAGCTACGGCGGACAAGTCGGTTTGCCCACCCTACGAGAGCCGTTCAATGGCAAAAGCCCCGGAGACATCTCCGGGGCTTTCGTCGTTTTCAGGCGCAGCGAACTGTCGTCACGTCCGCGTCCGCATCCGCATCATGAAGCTGTCGTAGCTGAGCTCCGCCACCTGCATCCAGGCCAGCGACTCGTTCCGGAACGCCGACAGGCTAGTGTACATCTTGTTGAAGTGCGGGTTGGTCTTGGTGAGGCCCGCGTAGATCTCGCCCGCGGCGTTGTAGCAGGCCTCGAGCACCTCCTGCGGGAACGGCTTCAGCACCGCGCCGGCGACCAGCAGGCGCTTCAGTGCCGGCGGGTTGACGTAGTCATACTTGCCGGTGACCCATGTGAAGGTGTCGCGCGAGGCCATCTCGACCACGGACTGGTAGTGCTTCGGCAGCGCGTTCCACTTGTCGAGATTCATGATGTTGTGGCCTTGCCCGGTGCCTTCCCACCAGCCCGGATAGTAGTAATACTTGGCCACCTTCACGAAGCCGAGCTTCTCGTCGTCATAGGGTCCGACCCATTCGGCCGCGTCGATCGTGCCCTTCTCGAGCGCCGGATAGATGTCGCCGCCCGCGATCTGCTGCGGCACGCCGCCGACCTTGGCGATGATCGTGCCGGCAAAACCGCCGACGCGGAATTTCAGTCCCCTGAAATCCTCCATCGACTTGATCTCCTTCCGGAACCAGCCGCCCATTTGGGCGCCGGTCGAGCCGGTCGGAATGCCGACGGTGTTGTATTCCTTCAGGAGGTCGTTGAGCATCTCGGAGCCGCCGCCGAACAGCAGCCAGGAAATATGCGCGCGCGTGTTCAGGCCGAACGGCAGTGAGGTGCCGAAGGTGAAGGCGGGATTCTTGCCCCAGTAGTAATACAGCGCCGTGTTGCCCATCTCGACGGTGCCGTTCGACACGGCATCGAGCACCTGCAGGCCCGGGACGATTTCGCCCGACGCGAACGGCTGGATCTGGAATTTGTTGTCGGTGGCCTCGGCCACGCGCTTGCAGAAATATTCGCAGCCGCCATAGAGCGTATCGAGTGCCTTCGGCCAGCTTGCGGCGAGCCGCCATCTCACTTCCGGCGAGCCTTGCGCAATGGCCGGCGCAGCGACCGCGGTGCTTGCCGCAAGGCCGGCGCCCGTCACTTTCAGGAAATCACGACGTTTCATGCGTATCCCTCCAAGGTGCCGATTGCTCGACCTAAGGGAACGATCTTCGTGTCGTCTTGGCTTCGCCGATAACCGACGTTGTGTTGTGTGAATGTGCCTGATGGCCCTGCAGGGCTCTTGTGGATTCCGTGCGTTGCGGCTCCGGCGGTGAGGATGACGGGTCGCTTTGCGATAATCAAGCGTCGTTGGAGTGCTCGCAGTTGCGAAGGCTTCGCTGCCGATGAAGCCGTCCCGGCGGCTTGACCTCTCGCCGAACTCCACTGCCGCAGGGAGGGCAAAGGCGCGACAGCGCCGTGCCCGCGATCTTTTCGTTCAGCCGGAAATCGCGGGCGCACTTCCGCCTTCGCGCTTCGAGCTACGGCGGACAAGTCGCTTTGCGCACCCGAGGATAGTCGTGTTCAACGCAAGAAGCCCCGGAGATGCTGCCATCTCCGGGGCTTCTCATCCTTTCGTCGTGTGAATCGCTACCGCCTCACGTCTTCGTCCGCATCCGCATCATGAAGCTGTCGAAGCTCAGCTCCGCGACCTGGAACCAGGGCAGTGCCTCGCCGCGATAGGCGGCCAAGCTCGCATACATCTTGCCGAAATGTGGATTGGACTTGGACAGCTCGGCATAGGTCTCGTTGGCGGCAGCGTAGCAGGCTTCGAGAACGTCTTGCGGGAATGCCTTCAGGACCGCGCCCGACACCAGGAGCCGCTTCAGCGCCGGCGCGTTCAATGCGTCGTACTTGCCGGTGATCCAGGTGAAGGTATCGCGCGAGGCGGCGTCGACCGCGGCCTGGTAGTGCTTCGGCAGCGCATTCCACTTGTCGAGGTTGATGATGTTGTGGCCCTGGCTCGTGCCTTCCCACCAGCCCGGATAGTAGTAGTATTTCGCAACCTTGACGAAGCCGAGCTTCTCGTCGTCGTACGGACCGACCCATTCGGCCGCGTCGATGGTGCCCTTCTCCAGCGCCGGATAGATGTCGCCGCCGGCGATCTGCTGCGGTACTGCGCCGAGCTTGGCCAGGATCGTGCCGGCAAATCCACCGATGCGGAATTTCAGGCCCTTGATGTCGTCCAGCGTCTTGATTTCCTTCCGGAACCAGCCGCCCATCTGGGCGCCGGTGGACCCGGTCGGAATGCCATAGCAATTGTGCTCCTTCAGGAGGTCGTTCACCAGCTCCTGCCCGCCGCCCCACAACAGCCAAGAGATCTGCTGGCGCGTGTTCAATCCGAACGGCAGTGCTGTTGCAAAGGTGAAAGCGGGATTCTTGCCCCAGTAGTAGTAGAGCGCGGTATTGCCGATCTCGACGGTGCCGTTCGAGACGGCGTCGAGCACCTGCAGGCCAGGGACGATCTCTCCGGCCGCAAACGGCTGGATCTGGAATTTGTTGTCGGTGATCTCGGCGACTTTCTTGGTGAAATATTCGCAGCCGCCATAGAGCGTGTCGAGCGACTTCGGCCAGCTCGTGGCGTAGCGCCACCTGACCTCGGGCGAGCCCTGCGCGATCGCAGGCGCAGCCACGGCTGTGCTCGCGGCCAGGCTCGCGCCCGTTACCTTCAGGAAATCACGACGTTTCATGCGTACCCTCCGTAGTGCCGATGCTTCGACTTAAGGGAACGATCTTGGTGTCGTTTATTCTTCGCCGAGGCTCGACGTTGTTTTGTTTGAGGTTCGTTGGCGTTTCCGAATGGCCCTGATGGGCTCTTGTTGTTGGAATTCCGATCATTGCGGTTCCGTCAGCAAGGATGACCGGTCGCCGCGCGATAATCAAGCCTGAAGCCGGCCTCGCAATTGCGCTGGCAGACGAAAGTCCGAGGCATCGGTAGCTGCTGCATGATTGGGCAACCAACAGCCACGACGCCGGTGCGCTCCCTCCCCCGCTTGCTGGGGAGGGCCGGGGAGAGCGTGCTTCAACAACCAAGACTCCCCAAGAGGAAAAAGCCCTCACCCGGCGCTTCGTGAGGAGCCTGCGGCTCTGCTCGTTTCCCCTCTACTCCTCCTTCGCGAACGCAGCCTCCATCGCCTTCCTTGTCTTGATCGTCTCGTTGTTCGCGTCGAACTCGACGTCGCTCCAGCGCACGATCTCGCCATGGGCGACGTCGTGCTTCAACTTGACGCGATGCGCCAGGCCGATCGGCAGCGCACCGGCCTTCAGGCTCGCCGCCGCCGGTACCAATTTGCCCCACACCGTGTAGCCGCCTTCGCCGTCCAGCATCTCGCCGGCGCGCAAATTGCGTTTGGCCACGGAGGCGACATCGCCGCGGAAGCCGTAGGGCTGGCCGGTCGGCTCCCCTCGCAGCGCGGCCGAGAGCACCGAGATGTTCAGTTCGAGCCCGATCAGATGATACGGCTTGTACATTGCCGCGAAACGCCCGCTGCCGTCCGTCTTCAGGCCATATTGCTTGAAGCAATCGGCGGCGTAGTCGTTCGGCGCCTCCAGCACGACATAGACGCCCCAGCGCAGATCGCGGAACACCGGCCGGCCGTCGCGTTCGAGTGACGACACCACTTCCACCACGCCGGATCGCTCCAACACGCCACCGCGCGATCGCGGCCGCATGATGTGCGGCAAATCGTCCACGCCGCAGGGCGGGAACAACAATCCCTCCGACGGCACGTCGAGGCCGCAGGCATTGGCGATCGCGGCCATCTCGATCGCCGATTTGGTGCCGTCGAGGAAGGAATTGAACATCTGTGGATTCATCCCGGCCGACTGCGCTTCGCCGGCGGTGAGGCCGTAATGCTGCCACACGCCGTCAGGCGTCACGTCGTGATAGGCCGGCAGATATTTTGTACCTTTGCCCGCCGCGACGACCCGAAAGCCGGTGGCGCGCGCCCAGTCGACCATCTCGGCCGTCAGCGCCGGCTGGTCGCCATAAGCGAGCGAATAGACCACGCCCGCCTTGCGCGCTTCCTCGGCAAGTAGCGGGCCCGCCAGCACGTCGGCCTCGACATTGACCATCACGATATGCTTGCCCGCGGCGATCGCGGCGCGGGCGTGGCGGATGCCGACGGCGGGATTGCCGGTCGCCTCCACCACCACGTCCATCGCGCCGCCAGCGATGGCGCGCGCGCCGTCATCGGTGAAGACGGTGGCCGCGATCCGCTCGGCACTCCAGCCCACGGTGCGGCAGGCCTCACGCGCGCGCTCGCGGTCGATGTCGACGATGATGGACACTTCAAGTCCTGGCGTATGCGGCACCTGCGCCAGAAACATCGAGCCGAACTTGCCGGCGCCGATCAGCGCGACACGAACTGGCATTCCGGCGGACGCGCGGGCCTGGAGGATGCGGAAGAGGTTCATGTTGGAAATCCGTAGGTGCAACAATCAAAGCTCGTCATTCCGGGGCGCGCGAAGCGCGAGCCCGGAATCCATTCATCCACAAACTCTGCGGCCTAATGGATTCTCTGATGCGCAATTGCGCATCATAGATCGACGCTACGCGTCGCCCCGGAATGACAGTTTACTCCGCCGCCTGCCGCGGTGCCCGTGCCAGCCGCACCAGCGCATCATCACCCACTGTCTTGATCGGCGCAAAATCGCGATGCGCGATATATTCCGGCCGCGTCGGGGTGCGGATGTAGTTCGAGACCGCGTTCAGTGTCAGGTACACGATTTTGCGCGGGTAGGGCGTGATGTTGCCGGCCGAGCCGTGCACGAGATTGCCGTGGAACATCAGCATGCCGCCGGGCTTGCCGGTCGGCGCGACGATGCCGCCCTGCTTGACGAGGCGCGTCACGGTGTCCTCGTCCAGCGTCCACAGCGGATAGGATGTGGTGGCAAGGTCATGCGAGGCTTCGAGATCGCCGGCGTTCTGGCTGCGCGGCACCAGCATCAGGGGGCCGTTGATCGGCATCACCTCGTCGAGGAAGATTGCTATGTTCATCGCGCGCGGCTCCGGCATGCCGTCGTCGCGCTTCCAGGTGCCGTAATCCTGGTGCCACTGCCAGACGTCGCCGGTAAAGGCCGATTTCGCGTTGATCTTGAACTGATGCATGTAAACAGGCTCGCCGAAGAGCTGCTCGACCGGATCGATCATGCGCGGATGCGCGCCGAGCACGCCGAAGGCGTCGTTGTAGAGATGCGCGGCAAACGCCGTGCGCGGCGCGCCGCTCTTCTCGCGCCAGACCTCGGGCCGGTTGGCATCATAAATACTGACCGCCTCGCGCGCGAGGAAGTCGACTTCCTCCTGGCTGAACAGCTCGGGCAGGAACAGCCAGCCCTCGCGGTGGAAGAACTCCAATTGCTCCTGAGACAATTTCATGGGCCGTCCTCCTTGGTTTTGTTTTGCCGTTTATTGTTGTCATTCCGGGGCGCGCGAAGCGCGAACCCGGAATCCATTCTTCGTCAGTCTCTGCGGCCCGATGGATTCTCTGATGCGCAATTGCGCATCAAAGCTCACGCTTCGCGTGCCCCGGAATGACGGCTCGCTACGCCGCGGCCTCGTCCGTCGCCCTCAATCTCTCCTCGGTCATCCGTCCCGCCGTCTGCGCATGCGCCAGGGCCGCGCGCTCGGCCGCCTTCGCATCGCCCGCGAGAATGTGCCCAGCAATCGTCACATGCTCCGCCCAGGCGCTGCCGCGATAATCCAGCTCGGACAGCACCGCCGCCATCGAGCGGCGCATATGCGGCCATTGCGGCGCAATCGTTTCCTCGATCACGGGATTGCCGGCGAGCTGATAGATCGCGCGGTGAAAATCGACGTCGAGCGTGATCAGCTCGGACAATGATGTGTTGCGGTCGATGCCGCGTCCGGCGGCGAGCGCGGCGTCCAGCCGCGCGCGCCCCACCGCGTCACTCGCCGCGCGCATCGCCGCAAGCCGTGCGGCCAGCGCGTCGATGGCGCCGCGCACTTCGTAGAGCTGGCGGATGCGTGAGGGGTCGAGCTGGGTGACTTCAAAACCGCGCTTGCCGCTCTCGGCGACGAGCCCCTGACGGTGCAAGAGATGCAGCGCATGCGACACCGGCTGGCGCGAGACGCCGAGCTTGTCGGCAAGCTCGTTCTGCCGGATGCGCTGGCCGGGCTGCAGCGTGCGGTCGGAGATCGCCTCCAGGATCCGCGAATAGACCTGGTCGATCAGGTTCGGGAGCGGGTCGAGAGGGATCACGCCAGCAGCTCCGGACAACAAAAGGGAATACGGAATTCCGTATTCGAAGGTACTCCGAGAGGGCGAGGGCGTCAAGGCAGGCCTTCGCGACCCGCTCAGGCCGCTGTTGGGGGCCTCGCTAAGTCATTGATATCGCTAGGCCTGCCTACTGTGCATGGGGTTGTTTTCGCAGGTTGTGACCGCTTCAGCTCTCCAGCACCTCAACCTCCAGCGTCGCGATCCGCTCCGCATCGGCGAGTGCCTCGATCCCGGCGATGCGGTCGCCGTTGAAGCTGACGCGCAGCGCAATGCGCAGCTGGCCGCCGAGGATGACAGCGACGCCCATCTCGCCATCGACCAGCGCCGTCCGTGCGGCCTGGGCGCGGCCCCTGTAGAGTTGCGCGACCGCATCCGCGCCGCGGATTTCCGGCAGCGTGCCGAGCCGCACCGCAGCGTCGTCGGCGCGGAAGACGACGTCGGGATCGAGCACCGCGAGGAGGCCTTCGAAATTGCCCTCGCGGGACGCCTTGAGGAAGGCATCGACGATCGCGCGCTGGCGCGACAGGTCCGCCTCGGGCACCGGGGCGCCCTGCACGCGCCGCCGCGCGCGGCTCGCGAGCTGTCGCGAGGCATCGACCGAGCGGCCGACGATCGGCGCGATCTCCTCGAACGGGACCGCGAACATGTCGTGCAGCACGAAGGCGAGCCGCTCCGCCGGCTGCAACGTCTCGAGCACGACCAGCAGCGCCGCGCCGACGGAATCGGCCATCTCCGCCTCGCGCTCCCAGGTCTCGTCGATCGGCTCGGGCACGTGCGGGCCCATTGGATCTTCCTTGCGCGATTTTCGTGCGCGCAGCATGTCGAGGCAGATCCGGGCGACCACGGTGGTCAGCCAGCCGCGCAAGTTCGCGACGTCGGACGTGTCGCTGCGGCTGAGCCGCAGCCAGGCCTCCTGCACGGCATCGTCAACCTCGCCGCTCGCGCCCAGCATCCGGTAGGCGACCGCGCGCAGATGGTCCCGATTGGCCTCGAACTGCCGGGTCACAAAATTTTCTTCGCTCATCGGTCACATCCCCTCGTCGCGATCCGTCATGCCCATGACGAAGCCAATCCGGCCGATGTGACCGGAACCTTCGAAAATCGATAGATGGAGACGCAAGATGATGCACGCCCGCATGAACCACCCCGTCATGGTCCTGCCCGAAGCCATGAACCACCTTCAAGCCCTCGGCAATGTGACCAAGCAGGGCCTGCCGGAAAAGCTCCTGGAACTGGTGCACCTGCGTGCCAGCCAGATCAATGGCTGCAGCGTCTGCGTCGACATGCATCCAAAGATCGCCCGCAAGCTCGGTGAGACCGACGAGCGCCTGTTCGCCGTGTCCGCCTGGCGCGAGGCGCCCTATTTCACCGACGCCGAGCGCGCCGCGCTGGCGCTCACCGAGGCCGTCACGCGCGTTGCCGATCGCGAAGACCCGGTGCCGGATGCGATCTGGAACGAGGCCGCCAAGCATTTTGACGAGCGCGAGCTCGCAACCCTGATCCTCTCGATCGCGACGATCAACGTCTGGAATCGGCTGAACGCGACCATCAAGATGCCGGTCGGTGTGTGGAAGGTGTGAGGCCTTTGCTTCTCTCTCCCCGCACGCGGGGAGAGAGCTACTCCGCCAGGAACCTGTTCACGACCTCGCCGTATTCCAGCGGCGCCTGCTCGAACATCCAGTGGCCGGCGTTGGGGATCACCGCCGTCTGCGCGCCTTCGATATGCTCGGCAAGAACGCGCCACATCACCGACAGGCTGCCGGTGGTGGCGCCGCCGCCGATCAGCAGCGTCGGCGTCTTGATCGCCTGCGCGTCCGCAAGTGTGTACGACCGGCGCTGCTCGTTGATCTGGCCGAGGAAGGTGAGCGTGTTGTCGCGCAGCTGCTGTTTTGCGGCCGCAGGCACCCGCCGCCAGGAGCCGTCGCCTTCGATGCCCTCGTAGAAGTTCTGCAATGCGCCCTCGATGTCGCCGGCGCGGATCATCTCGACCGAGCGCACCGTCTTTGCGGCGAGCGGCGGATGCGCGGGCGTGCCTTCGGGCAGCGGCAGGCTGGCATCGAGATCGCCGCCGGGCTCGGCCAGCACCAGCTTTCGCAACAGATCAGGTCGCGCCTGCGCGACGCGGAAGGCAATATGGCCGCCGCGCGAATGGCCCATCAGGTCGACCGGGCCGGGCTGCACCTGCTCGATGAAGGCGATCGTATCCGCGACATGCTGCGCCATCTTGTAGTCTTCGCCGACGGCGTCCCAATGCTCGGGAAAGAAATGCCGCAGGCTAACCGAGATCACGCGATGCTTCTTTGAGAGCGGGCCGAGCACCGAATACCAGGTGCGGAAATCCCCTAACGTGCCGTGCACGCAGACCAGCGGATGGCCCTCGCCGACTTCGAGATAGGCCATGTCGTAACCGTTGACGCGAAAGCTCTGCATGATCAGCTCGCCAGAAAATCCAGGACCACTTCGGAGTATTTCTGCGGCGCCTGCTCGAACATCGGATGCGTCGCGTTCGGGATGATCGCCGTCTTGGAATAGGGCACGTGCGCGGCGAGCGCGTGCAGCACCTTTGGCAGCAGGCCCTTGGTCCGCGCGCCCAGGATGAACAGCGTCGGCATCTTGATCGATTCCGCATCCGCCTTCGAGAACGGCGGGCGGTTGTCGCGGACCTGTCCGATCAGCGTATAGGCATTATCGCGCAGATTCTGCTTCACCATCGCCGGCAGCCGCGGCCAGGTGCCGGCGCCTTCCAGCGTGTCGACGAAGACGGCAAGGCCGCCGTCGATATCGCCGGCCGCGATCTTCTCGGCCGAGGCCGTGAACCGCGCCAGCAGCGGTGAGGGGCCGCCGGCGTAGTCCGGATCGAGGCTCGCATCGAGCTCGCCGCCAGGTTCCGCCAGCACCAGCCGCCGCAGCAGGTCGGGCCGCTGCTGCGCGACGCGGAAGCAGATGTGCCCGCCGCGGGAATGGCCCATCAGATCGACCGGACCGAGGTCGAGCTTTTCGATGAAAGCGATGACGTCACTGACATGTTGGGCAATCGAATAGGTGTCGCCGACGCCGTCCCATTGTGCCGGGAAGAAATGCCGCAGGCTGACAACGATCATCCGGTGCCGCCGCGTCAGCGGCCCGAGCACGCAGCCCCAGACGCGGAAGTCGGACAGCGAGCCGTGCACGCAGACCAGCGGCGGGCCGCGTTTGTCCTCGCCCACGTCGAGATAGGGCATGTCGTATCCATTGACGTGGAGGCTTTGCATTCGGGGCTCGCGGAAAGGGGGCGGAACTCCTGTGCAAGATTCCCGGAAACCGGGTGGATCGCAACTATTTCCAAGCCTAGATTTAGGCCGAGATCACAATGGGGGCATGCGAGAGGACGCAAGCCAGGAACCAAGCCATGACCGACCAGCATTTTGCCCTGTTCGACACCAAGATCGGCCTCTGCGCCATCGCCTGGGGCCCGCGCGGCATCAACGGCACCCAGCTTCCGATGGGTGGCGAGCAGAAGATCCGCACCCGCATCAGCCAGCGCCACGCCGACGCCAGCGAGGCGGAGCCGACCGCCGAGGTGCAGCAGGCGATCGACCGCATCGTCAAGCTGCTTGCAGGCGAGCCGGATGACCTCACCGACATCCCGCTCGATCTCGACGGCGTGCCCGAGTTCAACCGCGGCGTCTACGAGATCGCCCGTGCCATTCCGCCCGGCAAGACCATCACCTATGGCGATATCGCCAAGCAGCTGGGCGGTGTCCAGCTGTCGCGCGACGTCGGCCAGGCGCTCGGCCGCAACCCGTGCCCGATCGTCGTGCCCTGCCATCGCGTGCTGGCGGCCGGCAACAAGCCCGGCGGCTTCTCGGCGAATGGCGGCGTGGTGACCAAGCTGAAGATGCTCGAGATCGAGGGCGCGCTGGTGAACCACACGCCGAGCTTGTTTGATTGAGGCGGTGTTGATCGTGCCCCGGATGCAGTGCGGCACGAAGTGCTGCACTGCTGAGCCGCGGCCCAGCATCTCAGCGAGATGGGTCCCGGCTCTGCGGCGCACCGCTCCGCGCTGCACCGCGTCCGGGACACAAGACCTCCGCTAAATCTTCGCCGCCGTCTTCGGCCAATACTTGTCGCGCAGATGCCGCTTCACCAGCTTGCCCGTGGGCGTGCGCGGCAGCTCGGCTTCGAAATCGATCGAGCGCGGGCACTTGATGGCTGACAGACGCGTCTTGCAATATGCGATCAGCTCGGCCTCGAGCTCCTTGCCGGCGCGCGTCATGTCGTGCGGCTGCACCACCGCCTTCACCTCTTCGCCCATCTCCTCGTTCGGCACGCCGAACACGGCGATGTCGGCGATCTCGGGATGGGTGATGAGCACGTCCTCGGTCTCCTGCGGGTAGATGTTCACCCCGCCCGAGATGATCATGTAGGACTTGCGGTCGGTGAGGAACAGAAAGCCGTCCTTGTCGAGATAACCGACATCGCCGAGCGTCGACCATCCCTTGGCGTTGTAGGCCTTCTTCGTCTTTTCGGGGTCGTTGTGATAGATGAAGACGGGCGCATCGGCGAAATAGACCGTGCCGATCTCGCCTACCGGCTGCTCCTCGTCGTTCTCGTCCA
Organism: Bradyrhizobium sp. 18BD; assembly: GCF_054185225.1. Taxonomy (NCBI): domain Bacteria; kingdom Pseudomonadati; phylum Pseudomonadota; class Alphaproteobacteria; order Hyphomicrobiales; family Nitrobacteraceae; genus Bradyrhizobium; species Bradyrhizobium sp. 18BD. Next base: position 12,458 of record NZ_JAVAYL010000012.1, read on the forward strand.
GGATCTTGATCTTGCCGACCACGGCGCGGCCGACGCTGCCGCGATGCTCCAGCCATTGTTGCGAGTTGCAGACGGTGACGCCGTTGCCTTCCGAGCCCGCGTAGTACTCGATCAGGATTGGGCCCCACCATTCGATCATCTTGGCCTTGACGTCGACCGGGCAGGGTGCAGCCGCGTGGATCGCGCCCTTCAGCGTCGAGACGTTATACTTGGCGCGGACCTCGTCGGGCAGCTTCAGCATGCGCACGAACATGGTCGGCACGAGCTGCGATTGCGTGACCTTGTACTTCTCGACGAGCTTCAAGAAGTCCTCGGCGTCAAAGTGCTCCATGATGATGGAGCTGCCGCCCAGCACGATCGCCATCATGTTGAAGCGCAAGGGAGCCGCGTGATAGAGCGGCGCCGGCGACAGATAGATGCTCTCGGCATTCATGCCGCACATGTCAGCGCAGAGCACGCGCAGGAACGCGTTCGGCACATCGATCTTGTTGCCCTCGAACGCCTTCTTGATGCCTTTCGGGCGGCCGGTCGTGCCCGACGAATACAGCATGTCGTAGCCAGCAACCTCGTCCGCGATTGGTATGGTCGGCTGCGCGGCCGCTTCCTTGTCGTAGGAGCGGAAGCCAGGCAGGGGCTTGTCGACCATGTAGAAGATCGGCTCGCCGGGCGTGCCCTTGATCAGGGCCTTGATCTGGTCGGCGCATTTCGGCGTGGTGATCACGACCTTGGCGCCGCAATCGCCGGTGATGTAGTCGATCTCATCCTGCTTTAGATAACGGCTGATCGCGGTGTAATAGAGCCCGCTCCGCTGTGCCGCCCAGCAGATCTCCATGAAGGCGAGGCGGTTTTCCATCAGCAGCGCGATGTGGTCGCCGGCCTTCAGGCCGAGCGAGCGAAACAAGTTCGCGCCCTGGTTCGAGAGTTCGTCGAGCTCGCGATAGGTGATCGCCTTGCCGGTCCCGGCCATCTGGTAGGCGATCTTGTCGGGCGTGATCTTTGCGTAGACGGACGGATGGGTCATGGCGTTTCCTCAGAACGCGAATGGCGAGCAGCGAATGGCGAATAGGGAAGAAGGGCAAGCCGCTCTTCGCCTACTCACCATTCGCTACTCGCCACTCGCTACTCGCTTTTGTTCTTCTTACAGTCGTTCGACGATCGTCACGTTGGCCATGCCGCCGCCTTCGCACATGGTCTGCAGGCCGTAGCGCTTGCCGCGCTGGTGCAGGGCGTGCACCAGCGTCGTCATCAGCTTGGTGCCGGAGCCGCCGAGCGGATGGCCGAGCGCGATCGCGCCGCCATTGACGTTGAGGCGAGCCGGATCGGCGCCGGTGGTCTTCAGCCAGCCGGTCGGCACCGAGGCGAACGCCTCGTTGACCTCGAACAGGTCGATGTCGTCGATCTTCATGCCGGCCTTCTCCAGCGCCTTCTTGGTGGCGTGCAGGGGAGCGTCCAGCATGATGACGGGATCGCCACCGGTCATGGTCATGTGGTGGACGCGCGCCAGCGGCTTGACACCGAGCTGCTTGAGGCCGCGCTCGTTGACCACCATCACGCCGGAGGCGCCGTCGCAGATCTGGCTGGCGCTGGCGGCGGTGAGCTTGCCGTTCTCGGCGATCAGCTTGACGCCCTTGATGCCTTCGAGCGTGGCATCGAAGCGGATGCCTTCGTCGATGTGGTGGGTGTCCTTGCTGCCGTCGGCGCGGGTGATCTCGAGCGGCACGATCTCCTTCTTGAAGTGACCGCCTTGCGTTGCCGCGATCGCGCGCTGATGGCTGTTGAACGAGTATTCGTCGAGATCGTCCTTCGACAGGCCGTACTTCTCGGCCATCATCTCGGCGCCGGTGAACTGGCTGAACACGATGTTCGGATATCTCGCCTCGATGCCCGGGCTCTTGTAGTGGCCGAAGCCGTTCTTGGCGGCGAGCTGCGAGGACAGGCCCATCGGCACGCGCGTCATCGATTCCACGCCGGCCGCGATCACCACGTCCATGGTGCCGGACATCACGGCCTGAGCCGCGAAGTGCAGTGCCTGTTGCGAGGAGCCGCACTGACGGTCGATCGAGGTGCCCGGCACGCTCTCCGGCAGCTTCGAGGCCATGATCGCGTTGCGCGCGACGTTGTTGGACTGCTCACCGACCTGCATCACGCAGCCCATGATCACGTCCTCGACCAGGGCTGGATCGACCTTGCTGCGATCGACCAGCTCGTCCAGCACCTTGGCGGCGAGATCGGCCGGATGCCAGCCGGCGAGGCGGCCCCCCTTGCGCCCGCCCGCGGTACGCGCAGCGGCGACGATATAAGCCTCGGCCATTTCGGTCTCTCCCATGATTGTTCTTGATAGGGTTGGGTTGTCGGGGGCGGATTTAAGGGGCGGGATATCGTTTAGTCAATCGATCAATTAACTCTTGTGATGAGGCGCTGCTTCGGCTTATCTGCGGCCCGTTCATGCGGCGAGAACAGGGATCTCCGTGACTACCAGCGTACCGAACAGGCTCCCCAGCGGAAAGAATTCCACGGCAGAGAAATTGCTCGTGGCCGCCAGCGAGCTGATGATCGAACGCTCTTCGATCGAGATCTCGCTCTCCGATATCGCCCAGAAGTCCGGCGCCAACGCCGCGCTGGTCAAATATCATTTCGGCAACAAGGACGGCCTGCTGCTGGCGCTGCTCGCGCGGGATGCCGCAACCGAGGTGTCCAATCTCGAATATCTGCTGGCGCAGCCGATCACCTCGACGGCGAAGCTGAAGCTGCATATTGCCGGCATCATTCGCGCCTATCACCGGTTCCCCTATATGAACCGGCTGATCCACTATCTCCTGCACGAGAGCGTTGCCGGATCCGCGGACGAGGTCTCGAAGTTTTTCGTCGCGCCGCTGCTGGATTTCCATCGCCGCCTGCTCGCCGAGGGCGTCAGCCGCGGCGAGTTCCGCGCCACCGATCCGGTGCTGTTCTACACCAGCCTGATCGGCGCTTGCGATCACCTGTTCTTCGGCCGGCACGCGATGTCTCGCGCGACCGGCGTCGGTCCGGTCACCGATGACGTCTGCCGGCAATACATCAAGCACATGGAAACGCTGATCTGCGGTGGCATCCTCACGCAAGCCGGGGAAGCCGCCGCGGCCGGATAATCCGGCCATCACTCTCAAGTCCAGAGAAGAAACGCCCAAGGAAAGGTACAAGCGATGGAATTGAAAGACGTAGCCGTTCTCATCACCGGCGGTGGTTCGGGCCTCGGCGAAGCGACCGCCCGCGCCATGGCGGCCAAGGGCGCCAAGATCGGTGTGATCGACCAGAACAAGGAGAACGCCGAGAAGGTCGCTGCCGAAGTGAAGGGCGTCGCGCTCCACGCCGACGTTACCTCCGAGGAGCAGATCAAGGCGGCGATCGCCAAGGCGGAAGCCGCGCACGGCGTTGCCCGCGTGCTGATGAACTGCGCCGGCATCGGCGGCTCGCAGCGCATCGTCGGCCGCGACGGCGTCTATCCCTTGGAAAAGTTCGCGCGCATCATCAACGTCAATCTGATCGGCACGTTCAATTGCCTGCGCCTGTTCGCCGAGCGCCTCGTCACGATCGAGCCGGTCGGTGAAGAGCGCGGTGTCATCATCAACACCGCTTCGGTCGCCGCCTACGAAGGCCAGATCGGCCAGATCGCCTATTCGGCCTCGAAGGGCGGCGTCGTCGGCCTGACCCTGCCGGCCGCGCGCGATCTCGCCAGCCAGAAGATCCGCGTCAACACCATCGCGCCCGGCCTGTTCTTCACGCCGCTGCTGATGGGTCTGAACGAGGAAGCCCGCAAGAGCCTCGGCGCCCAGGTGCCGCATCCCTCGCGTCTCGGCGATGCCAAGGAATACGGCGCGCTCGCCGTGCACATCGTCGAGAACGCCATGCTCAATGGCGAAACCATCCGCCTCGACGGCGCCATTCGTATGGCTCCGCGCTAAGCGGCATTCCTCTTCCTTCTCCCCTTGCGGGAGAAGGTGGCGCGCTTTGGAGCGCAATTGCGCTCCTGAGCGCGCCGGATGAGGGGGTTTCTCCGCGGAGACAGACCCCTCACCCAAGCGAGTTCTTGGTCAGCGACGAACATGCCCTCTCCCGCAAGGGGAGAGGGCACAATAACCGCCACTCAAAGAGCGGATGCAGGAGCGCCCCATGTCCCAACCGCTGCTGATCGAGCATGACGACGGTGTCGACCGGGTGGCGCTCAATCGTCCCGACAGTCTCAACGCGCTCGATCCCGCGCTGATCGATGCGCTCAACGTCTATTTCCAGGGCCTGCAGCGCAACCGCGACACGCGCGTCGTCGTGCTTCGCGGCGCCGGCAAGAATTTCTGCGCCGGCCTCGACCTCAAGGCCGCGATGACGCGCCGGGCCGGACAGCAGGAGCCGCCTGGCGTCACGGAGTCGCTGGACTCGCAGCGACGCATTGCCGACATCGTGATGCTGATGCGGCGCTGTCCGCAGCCGATCCTATCGCTGGTGCAGGGCGCCGCGGCCGGCGGCGGCTTTGCGCTGGCGCTCGCCTCCGACATCCGCATCGCGACGAAGTCGGCGCGCATGAATTGCGCCTTCATCAAGCTTGGTCTTGGCGGCTGCGACATCGGCACCAGCTACTTTCTGCCGCGGCTCGTCGGAGTGTCGGTGGCGTCGGAACTGATCCTCACTGGTCGTTTCATCGGCGCCGAGCGCGCGCTTGCGGTCGGGCTCGTCTCCGAGGTTGTCGACGAGGACAAGCTCGACGCAGCGGCCGAGCCTTACGTCGATGCGATGATGACGGCCTCGCCAGTGGGGCTACGGCTGTCCAAAGAATGTCTCAACATGAGCGTCGATGCCGGATCGCTGGAAGCAGCGATCGCGATGGAGGACCGCAACCAAGTCCTGTGCAGCCGCTCCGAGGAGTTTTCGGAGGGCATCAGGGCCTTCCTTGAGAAGCGAAAGCCTGTCTATATCAAGCGCTGAAACAACAAAGATCCGCAAAGGACAATAATTCCGGGAGACGCAAAATGAGTGGAAGCGCGGCGGCGGTGATGTCAAAGCCCGCCTTTCGCAAGGTCGAGTGGCTCGCGCGCGACATCGATGTCGAGCGCCGCGCTGACGGCACGGTGGTGCTGAAGTCGCGCATTCCGCTGCAGGCTTACGAAAAACATCTTCCGGCCTCGCTGGCGAAATGGGCGAGGGAAGCGCCCGAGCGCATCTGGCTCGCGCAGCGCGGCGGTCCGAACCGCGAATGGCGCAAGGTCTCCTATGGTGAGGCCAAGCGCACCGTGGATGCGTTGACGCAGGCGCTGCTCAACCTCAAGCTTGAGGGACGCCCGGTCACGATCCTCTCCGGCAACTCGATCGAGCACGCGCTGATGACGCAGGCCGCGATGCAGGCGCGCGTCCCGGCAGCGCCGGTGTCGCCGGCCTACTCGCTGATGAGCCACGATCACGTCAAGCTGAAATACCTGTTCGACCTGATCAAGCCGGCCGTGGTGATGGTCCAGGACGGCCCGACCTTCGAGAAGGCACTGAAGGCGCTCGATCTCACCGGCGTCACCGTCGTTCACGTCGTGCGGCCCTGCGAGGGCATCAAGAGCGTCAGTTTTGCCGAGCTCGCCGCAACGCCGGTGACGGCTGATGTCGACGCATCGATCGCAAGGATCACGCCCGACACCGTCGGCAAGCTGCTGTTCACGTCGGGCTCGACCGGCATGCCGAAGGCCGTCATCAACACGCAGGCGATGATGTGCGCCAATGCGGCGATGATGATGCAGGTGAGGCCGCGCATACCGGGCGGCCCGCTGCCGATCGTGCTCGACTGGATGCCGTGGAATCACACCATGGGCGGCAATGCCGCATTCCATCCGGTGCTGGTCGACGGCGGCACGCTCTATATCGACGACGGAAGGCCGATGCCGGGGCAGCTCGAGGAGACGATCAAGAATCTCCGCGAGATCTCGCCGACCTATTACGCCAACGTGCCCGCCGGCTACGCCGCGCTCGCGGCCGCCATGGAAAAAGACGACGTGCTGTGCCGCTCGTTCTTCAAGAACCTCTCGATCATGGCCTATGGCGGCGCGCGGTTGCCGGATGATCTCTACGACCGCATGCAGGCGCTGGCGGTGAAGACCACCGGCGAGCGCATCGTGTTCTACACCGGCTGGGGCTCGACCGAGACCGCGCCAACCTCGACCGGCACCTATTGGGACACCGAGCGCGTCGGCCTGATCGGCCTGCCGTTCCCCGGCGTCGAATTGAAGATGGTGCCGTGCGGCTCGAAATACGAGCTGCGCCTGCGCGGCGTCAACGTGACGCCCGGCTATTTCGGTCAGCCTGATCTGACCAGGAAGATGTTCGACGAGGAGGGCTTTTACTGCATCGGCGATGCCGGCATTTTTGTCGACGATGCGGATCCGGTGAAGGGCATCATCTTCGCCGGCCGCGTGGTCGAGGACTTCAAGCTCACCACCGGCACCTTCGTGCATGTCGGTTCGCTTCGCACCGATACCATCGCGGCCGCGACGCCGGTTGTGCATGACGCGCTGGTTGCGGGGCAGGATCGTGCCTTCATCGGTCTGCTTGCCTGGCCGAACCTGCACGCCTGCCGTCAGCTCGTCGGCAATGCCGATCTCAGCTTCGAAGAGGCGGTGAAGCACCCCGAGGTGATTGCCTGCTTCAGGCGCGGGCTTGAAGCGCACAACCGGGAGTGCGAAGGCGCCAGCAGCCGCATCATCGCCCGCGCGATGCTGATGGCCGAGCCGCCCTCGATCGACGGCAACGAGCTCACCGACAAGGGCTACATCAACCAGCGCGCCGGCCTGGAGCGCCGCGCCGCGCTGGTGGAGCGGTTGTATGCGGACAAGCCGGATCAGGACGTGATCGTGCTGAAATGAAATCCGTAGGATGGGTAGAGCGCAGCGAAACCCATCGCCTTGAGTCAGACAATTGATGGGTATCGCTTCGCTCCACCCATCCTACAGAACAGCAAAAACAAGGGTAAGCCGCCATGAACTTCGATTTCTCCGACGACCAGAAGCAGCTCCGCGATCAGGCGCGCAAATTCCTCGCTGAAAAATGCTCGCCGAAGGCGGTGCGCGTCGTGCTCGACGGCAAGGCCCCTTACGACAAGGAGCTCTGGAAAGGCCTCGCCGAGATGGGCTTCCTCGGCGTCGCGATCCCGGAAGAATTCGGCGGCGCCGGCGCCGGCCATCTCGAGCTTTGCGTGATCGCAGAAGAAATGGGCCGGGCGAATGCGCCGGTGCCGTTTTCCTCGACCGTCTATCTTGCCGCCGAAGCGCTGCTGATCGCCGGCAGCGACGCGCAGAAGAAAAAATGGCTGCCGGCGATCGCCTCGGGCGATGCGATCGGTACGCTGGCGTTGTTCGAGGGCAAGGGCAATCCGGCGCCGAAGAACGTCAAGCTGACGACGGCGAACGGTGTGCTCAACGGCGTCAAGAAGCCGGTCGCCGACGGCGCCATCGCCGACTTTGCGGTGGTCGCCGTACGCACGGGATCGAGCGGGCGGGATGCCGACATCTCGCTGTTCCTGGTCGATCTCAAGGCCGGTGGTGTCGAGATCAAGAGCCTCACCAATCTCGATCCGACCCGCGGGCAGGCCGAGATCACTTTCAAGGATGCCAAGGCTGAGCCGCTCGGCGCCGCCGGCGAAGGCTGGAGCATTTTGACTCAGGTGCTCGACCGCGCCGCTGTGCTGTGCGCCTTCGAGCAGGTCGGTGGCTCCGACCGCGCGCTTGAGATGGGCCGCGACTACGCGCTCGACCGCATCGCCTTCGGCCGTCAGATCGGTTCGTTCCAGGCGGTCAAGCACATGCTCGCCGACATGTATGTCTCGGCGACGCTCGCGCGCTCCAACAGCTATTATGGTGCTTGGGCGCTCTCGACCAACGCCGCCGAACTGCCGGAAGCCGCTGCCGCCGCGCGCATCAGCGCGACGCAGGCGTTCCAGCACTGCGCCAAGAACAACATCCAGGTTCACGGCGGCATGGGCTTCACCTGGGAGTTCGACTGCCACATGTACTACCGCCGCGCCAACGCGATGGCGCTCGGGCTCGGCAGCCTGTCCTATTGGGAAGACCAGCTGATCGACCGCATGCGCAAGAAGAACGCGGCGTAAGCGAAGGACACGAATATGAACTTCGACGACACCCCGCAGGAAGCCGAGTTCCGCGCAACCGCCCGTGCCTGGATCGGCGCCAACGCGCCCAAGCAGTACGAGGAAGAGCTGCGCAAATCCTCGCTCGGCCGCACCGTGCTCAAGAACGCCAACATTCTTGAAGTCGCAAAGGCCTGGCAGAAGAAGAAGGCCGATGCCGGCTGGGCCTGCCTGCACTGGCCGAAGGAATATGGCGGGCGCGGCTCGTCGCCGATCGAGCGCGTGATCTGGCAGCAGGAAGAAGGGCCGTTCGGCCAGCTGTCCCGCATGTTCATCATCGGCCACGGCATGTGCGGGCCGACCATGATGGCGTTTGCGCGCGAGGAGCATAAGCGCACCTATCTGCCGCCGCTCGCTTCCGGGGAGAAGGTGTGGTGCCAGCTGTTCTCCGAACCGGCCGGCGGCTCGGACGTCGCAGGGCTCCGCACGCGCGCGGAGAAGGACGGTGACGACTGGGTGATCAACGGCCAGAAGATCTGGACCTCGGGCGCGCATTATTCCGACTACGGCATTCTGCTCACCCGCACCGATCCGACCGTGCCCAAGCACAAGGGCCTCACCATGTTCTTCCTGGACATGAAGAGCCCGGGCGTCGAGGTGCGGCCGATCAAGCAGGCGAGCGGCGCCTCCGACTTCAACGAGGTCTATTTCACCAATGTCCGCATTCCCGATCACCAGCGCCTCGGCGAGGTCGGCGACGGCTGGAACGTCTCGCTGACCACGCTGATGAACGAGCGCAGCGCGATCGGCGCGGCCGTCTCGACCGGTTTCCCCGAGCTGTTCGAATATTGCTCCAGCCTGATGCTCGACGATGGTCCGGCGATCGAGGATCGCGCGGTGCGCTCGAAGCTGGCCAATTGGGCGGTGAAGGCAAGCGGGCTGAAATACACCAGCATGCGCGCGATCTCCGCGTTGTCGAGGGGCGAGCGCCCGGGACCGGAAAACTCCATCGGCAAGCTTGTGGCGGGCTCGATGATTCAGGACGTCGCGAGCTACGCGCTGGATCTGCAAGGTGCGAGCGGTGTGATCAGCGGCCCCGAGGAGGCCGAGCTCGCCGGCCGTTTCCAGGCGATGCTGCTGCGTGCGCCCGGCACCCGTGTCGAAGGCGGCACCGACGAGATCATGCGCAACATCATCGCCGAGCGGGTCCTGGGCCTGCCCGGCGATATCCGTGTCGACAAGGACGTGCCGTTCAACAAGATCCCGACCAAGGGAAGAGGCTAGAGGTCCGCCATGAATTTCGACGACACCCCGCAGGAAGCCGCATTCCGCGAGACCGCGCGCAAATGGGTCGCGGCCAACGCGCCGAAGGAGCTCGAGGAGGAATTGTCAAAATCCTCGCTCGGCCGCATCAAGCTTGCCAACCACGACATGGTCGAAGTCGGCAAGGCCTGGCAGAAGAAGAAGTCGGACGGCAACTGGGCCTGCCTGCATTGGCCGAAGGAATATGGCGGCCGCGGCGCCACGCCGATCGAGAAGGTGATCTGGCAGCAGGAGGAGGGCGTCTTCGGCAAGCTGACCCAGCCGTTCCAGATCGGCGAGGGCATGTGCGGCCCGACCGTGATGGCCTGGGGCAGCGAAGAGCACAAGCGCCGCTATCTGCCGAAGCTCGCCTCGGGCGAGGAAATCTGGTGCCAGTTGTTCTCAGAGCCCGCCGGCGGCTCCGATGTCGCAGGCCTTCGCACGCGCGCGGAAAAGCAGGGTGACAACTGGATCATCAACGGCCAGAAGATCTGGACCTCCGGTGCGCATTACTCCGATTACGGCCTCCTGATCACCCGCACCGATCCAAACGTGCCCAAGCACAAAGGCCTCACCATGTTCTTCCTGGACATGAAGAGCAAAGGCGTCGAGGTGCGGCCGATCAAGCAGGCCAACGGCATGCAGGAGTTCAACGAGGTTTATTTCACCGACGTCGTGATCCCCGACAGCCAGCGTCTCGGCGCCGTCGGCGAAGGCTGGAGCGTGTCGCTGACCACGCTGATGAACGAGCGCATGTCGATCGGCGCACGGCTTGCGACCGGCGTGCCGGAGCTGTTCGACTTTTGCTCGAACCTCATGCTCGAAGACGGCCTCGCGATCGACGATCCCGCCGTGCGCTCGAAGCTTGCGAGCTGGGCGGTGAAGTCGAGCGGGCTGAAATACACGAGCTACCGCGCGATCTCGGCACTGTCGAAGGGTGAACGTCCCGGCCCCGAAAACTCGATCGGCAAGCTGGTGTCGGGCGTGATGCTGCAGGATATCGCGACCTACGCGATGGATCTCCAGGGCGCTGCCGGGTTGCTCACCGGGGATGCGGAGGAAACCGTCCAGGGCCAGTTCCAGCAGATGCTGCTGTCCTCGCCCGGGATGCGCATCGCCGGCGGCACCGACGAGATCCTGCGCAACATCATCGCCGAGCGCGTGCTGGGCCTGCCAGGCGACATCCGCGTCGACAAGGATGTGCCGTATAACAAGATCCCGACCAAGGGGCGGTGATATCGCCTCTCGCGGCATCTCATATGGTGGGCAAAGCGAAGCGTGCCCACCATATGCAGATGCGCCGGGGTAAATCTGTCGGTGGGCACGGCGCTAAGCACGTTTGCCCACCCTGCAAGAAGAGCGCGAGCTGATCCATGGACGCAAAAGTAACCCAGACCCAAGACCGCATCGGCGTGCTCGAAGAGCTCCTCAACGAGCGCTACTCCGTCCGCGCCTTCCTCCCCAAAGAGGTCGATCGCGCGACCATCGAGCATGTGCTGACCACCGCGCAGCGCACTGCGTCCTGGTGCAACAGCCAGCCCTGGCAGGTCATCATCGCCAGCGGCGAGGCCAAGGAGCGCTTTCGCCAGTCGATCTACAGGGAGGCCTCGGGCGGCCTCGGCGACGATTACGATTTCACCCCGCCACGCGAATATGTCGGCGTCTATCTCGAGCGTCGCCGCGAGAGCGGCTTTCAGCTCTACAACACGCTCGGCATTCCGCGCGGGGACAAGATGGGCTACGCCAAGCAGGCGCTGGAGAACTACAATTTCTTCGGCGCGCCGCATGTCGCCATCATTCACACCAACGAGCCACTGGGCATCTACGGTGCGATCGACTGCGGTGCTTACGTCTCGAACTTCATGCTGGCCGCACAGGCGCTGGGGCTCGGCACGATTCCGCAGGCGGCGCTGGCGCGTCACTCCGGCCTGATCCGCCGCCACTTCAATTTGCCCGATGATCGCCGCGTCGTCTGCGGCATCTCGTTCGGCTACGCCGACAATGCCCACAAGGTGAACAGCTACCGCACTTCGCGCGCAACCATCGCTGACACCGTGACGTTCGTGGACAAGTGATCGCGCGGCTTAAGGCGCGCGCCACCGGGTTCCCGCACGCGCGAAAAGGCGGCCGCAGAAGCAGCCGCCTTCACGTCTCGTCTCGATCAGGTGACTTCCGCTATCCGCCGCTGCCGCCGATCACGGCGCGCACGGTCTCGTCGGGGCCAAAGTCCTCGGCGCCGTCGACATAGAGCAGCGCGGCGAGCTTCGAGCGCGCGCGGTTGACGCGGCTCTTGATCGTGCCGACCGCGCAGCCGCAGATCGAGGCTGCATCCTCATAGGAGAAGCCGGAGGCGCCGACCAGGATGAGCGCTTCGCGCTGGTCCTGCGGAAGCTTCTCGAGCGCACCGCGGAACTCCTCGAACTCGAGGTGGGCGTTCTGCGAGGGCTGCGTCTTCAGCGTCTTCGCGTAATTGCCCTCGGCATCCTCCACCTCCCGCCGCCGCTTGCGATAGTCGGAGCGGAACAGGTTGCGCAGGATCGTGAACAGCCACGCCGGCAGGTTGGAGCCGGGCTGGAACGAGTCGATGTTGGCGAGCGCGCGGAGCAGCGTTTCCTGCACCAGATCGTCGGCGCGGTCCGCGTTGCCGCTGAGCGAGATGGCGAACGCGCGCAAGCTCGGCACGGCCGCCAGGATGTCGTTACGCAGGGAGTCGGTGAGAGGCATTAATCCCTCCCATTGTTGTTGTCGTTTGAGCCCCCGTCATTTTCAACTTGGGGCGCCGCTCCCTGGGCATCAAGCTTCTTGATCAGTTCTGCGAACCGATCCGGAACCCCCTGCCGCACGACGTCGTCGTACATGGCACGGAGCTGATGCCCGATCCGGGATTGGATCTCCGGAGTGAGCCCTCCCTTGCCGGGGGTCGTGCTTTTGCTGGCTTGAGACTTGAGATCTTTCATGACCTGTTCCACGTTTCCCCGAGTTAAGTGACTGTAAATTCGAGAAGTTTTCTCAACCGGGAGCCGTTCCCTGGATAGGCTCAATTCCAGGTTCGATAAAAAGTTCCCCCCTCTGCGGAACTTTTCTTGGGCTGAGGCGTAAACAGCCCAGCAGGGGAACCCGGGCCCCCCGCGTTCGCAAGGTTGGCCCGAAATGAATGGAGTGGGGATGTCCCGTTCACAGCTTGTTGCTGAACATCTGCCGTTGTTGCGCCGGTATGCACGCGCCCTGACAGGCAGCCAGGCCTCCGGCGACGCCTACGTTGCAGCCATGTTGGAAGCCATGCTGGGAGATCCGTCGGTGCTCGACGAGAGCCATGGGCCGCGTGCCGGCCTGTTCCGGCTGTTCACCCAGATCTGGAATTCGGTCTCCGTCAACGACGATTCCGAGGTGACGACCCTGCCGATGCCGCCCGAGCGCCGGCTGTCGAACATCACGCCGCTGCCGCGGCAGGCCTTCCTGCTGCTTTCGCTCGAAGGATTCTCGGAGGAGGAAGTCGCCTATATCCTCGGCTCCGACGTCGCCGACACGCGGCGGCTTGCGGACGCAGCGGGACGCGAGATGGCGGCCGAGATCGCCACCGACGTTCTGATCATCGAGGACGAGACCTTCATCGCCATGGACCTCGAGAGCCTGGTGAAGAATCTCGGCCATAACGTCGTCGGCGTCGCGCGCACCCATGCCGACGCGGTGGCACTGGCCAAGAACAAGCGGCCCGGCCTGATCCTCGCCGACATCCAGCTCGCCGACGGCTCGTCGGGCCTCGACGCGGTGAACGAGTTGCTCCGCACCTTCGAGGTGCCGGTGGTGTTCATCACCGCCTATCCGGAGCGCTTTCTCACCGGCGAGCGCCCCGAGCCGGCGTTCCTGATCTCAAAGCCGTTCCAGCCCGCGATGGTGTCGGCGGTGGCGAGCCAGGCGCTGTTCTTCCAGCGCAACTCGCGCAACCGTACGCCCAAGGCGCCAGCGGCCTAACACGGCGCCGGCGGCGTAACGAAGCTTCATCGAACAAGAAGACGGCGCGGCGCAAGGCGCGCCGTCTTGCATGTGGCGGAGACTAGTTTTGCTCCGTCTCAGCAGCCGCGGCAAATACTGCGAAGCATGGAATTGAGCTTGGCGTCGCTCGGCCCGGGCGATTTCGCATTCAGCTTGGCCTGATCCGCGATCCAGGATTGGAGAAATTTTTCGCTCTCCGGCGACGGCGGAGCCGGGGGGCGCGGCGTCCCGTCGAAAGTCATGAGGACTATCACTCTCTGCAGATCGTCCTTCGCCGCGGCGGGTGGCTTCGGGAACGGCTTGGATCGCTCGACCATCGCGAGCGCCTCCGCATCGAGCTGCGCGATTCCGGTGCTTTCCACCAATGCATTCGAGATCAATTTGCCTGAACGGTCGATCACGAAAGTGACGCCGGCATCGCCCCGCTGGCCGACAGCCGTCGGGGGAAACGTTAAGTTGCGCCAGACATGCTCGGTGACCGCCTTGCGCCAGGCGGCCATGGCATCGTCCTCCGTGAGGATGGGAGCCGGCCTGCTCAGCACCAGCCCGGAAGGCGGCACCTGGAATCGACGGCCGTCGAAGACAATCGGAACGGTCAAAGTGAGCGAGCTATCCTTGAGCTCCGAGGGAGGCGTCGGAAACGGTTGGGCATGTCCGACGATCTGCAGCGCGGCAGCGTCGAGCGGTCGAGAGCCGGAGCTTACCGTCAGAGCCTGAGAGATCAGCCTGCCGGACCGGTCGATGACGAATGTGACCTTGGCCTCTCCGGCTTGCCCCAGCGCTTCAGGTGGAAATTGCCTATAGCCGGCTATGTGCGCCGACAGCCTTACCTTCCAGGCTTTGACGCTCTCGCTCTGCGGTTCAGTCTGCGCATGCGCGGGGAAAGCCGCAAGCAATCCGAGGAGCGCGGCCAGCATGGGGAATTTCATTTGCATCGATGCGGATAGTAATCGCCATCAGGTTGATTGCAAGGCCGGCTGCTCGCACCGCGTTCGCCTAGGTGTGGGCAATTCGAAGGACTGGGAAGCCCGCTTGACGGCAGCTTCATTGCCCCGTTGATATTTCGGGGCGATGACACACATCGCCGCTTCAAGCCGCCAGGAGATTTCGCATCATGGACCAGCAACTCCTCGATCGTCTCGCCATCCGCGACCTCGTCGAGAATTGGGCGGTATGGCGCGACGCCGGTGACTGGGAGCGCTTTGCGACCGTCTGGCATGACGAGGGCTGGATGTCCGCCACCTGGTTTCAGGGACCGGCACGAGATTTCATGCGGGTCAGCCAGGAGGGGTTTGCCAAGGGCGTGCGCATCCTGCATTTCCTCGGCGGCACCAGCATCGACCTCGCCGGCGACCGGGCGATTGCCCAGACCAAGATGACGATCTCGCAGCGGGCCCTCGTGCACGACGTGCTCTGCGACGTCGTCTGCACCGGACGCTTCTATGATTTCCTGGAGAAGCGGCAGGGTAAGTGGGGCATCGTCCGCCGTCAGCCGATCTACGAGAAGGACCGGATTGACCCGGTCGATCCCGCCGCCACGCTCCGCCTCGACCAGACGGCGCTGGCTGCGCTCCCTGAGGGCTACCGCCATCTCGCCTACATGCAGGAGCTGATCGGCTACAAGGTCAAGCGCGACATGCCGGGCCTGATCGGGCCTGAGGTCGAGAAGCTCTATGGCGAAGGGCGCGAATGGCTCGCGGGGAAGGCGAAATGAGCCGCGGACGAAGATAGATTCCGGGAGCGGTGGATGGCGCCACATGGGGTTTCGTCCCGATGCGCTACCCCTCAGGTACGCCAGCGATCCGCATGCCCTCACAAATGCGCTCGCGCCCCGCAAGATAAGTCGGATTGTCGCTGAATTTGGCGGTGCGTAAGCGGCGGATTGTGAAGTCGGGAACAAAGGCCAGCCCTGCGATTGTGGCCGCTCTCGCGTCATCAATCGCGCCAAGCAAGCCCAGTGCGCCCCCAAGTACGAAGTAGGTGTTTGGGGAATTCCGGTTCGCCTCGATGCTTCGTCTAAGCCAGTCGACTGCTTCCACATCCGCGCCAAGTTGTAACTTGGCTAGGCCAGCAAAATGCATCCAGCGATAGCTCTGGGCGTCGCGCGGGGATAAACGAAACGCCTCGCGTATGTGATTTTCAGTCTCGGCGGCGCGGCCCATGTAGTATTTCGCCAGGCTGATGGCAGCGTGTGCATTGGCAAAATTCCGATCAAGGCTCAATGCCATCTCACATTCGGCAATTCCTTGATCTGCGCGGTTTGTGCAAATGTAGACAGAGCCCAAAACAAAGCGGGCTACCGCGTAGTCCGGGGATAATGAAACGGCCTTGATCGCATTCGCTTCGGCCGTCGAGAGGAGAGTGGTTCGATCCTCCATAAGATGATCGGCACCCATTGTCAGATCAACGCCTGCCAGGCCCGCCAGCGCACGCACATTGCCGGGATCGAGGACCAAAGCACGTTCGAAAAAGTCGCGCGCTGTAATCAAGCCTTCGGGAGAAGGCGCTTCGTTCGCCCGAAAGCGGCCTTGAAAGTAGAGGTCCGTGGCATCTGGATGGGGTAAATTCTCCGCCCGCCGGGCCTCTGCCGCAACAAGTTGAGTGTCCAGTGTGCGAGCGACCCGCGACACGATTTCGTCTTGCATTTCGAATAAATCAGCGATGGGCTTGTCGAAGCGATCAGCCCAGAGGTGATTGCCGCTCTCAGCATCGACAAGTTGGACGTTGACCCGAAGCCGATTGTTGCCGCGCTGCACAGAGCCTTCCAACGCATAGCGCACGTTTAGCTCGCGGCCAATCTGCCTGAGATCGACCGCCTTGCCCTTGTAAGTGAATGCGGTGTGCCGGCCGATCACCAACGAGCCTCTGATGCGAGATAAATCCGTGGTCAGGCTCTCAGTCACGCCGTCCACGAAGTAATCCTGCGCGGGATCGCCGCTGAGGTTGGTGAAAGGCAGCACCACGATAGAAAGGCGAGGTGGCGAAAGTAGACTTTCCTTCGCGCGCTCACCGGGCGCAATCAGGCTATGCTCTTCCCAAGCTACGGCATAGGTTCGGATCGGGCGATCAATATTCTTGAGATTCTGCTCTCCGAGATCGACAAACTCAATGCCGACCTTGCCTCGGACATGGTCGTAAGCTGAATACGAAATGCAGATGCCGCCGGGCTCGGCGATACTCTCCAGCCGTGCTGCAATATTTACACCGTCGCCGAAGACGTCATGCGGTTCGGCAATCACATCGCCGACGTTGATGCCGACACGAAAGACGACCCGTCGGTCTTCGGCGATGGTCGTCGAGAACTCTCGGATATGAGCTTGAAACTGAACGGCGGCGCGAACCGCTGCGACGGCACTTGGAAACTCCGCCAGGAACCCGTCGCCGGTGTTCTTGACAATCCGGCCACCATGTTCGGCAATGGCGGGCGCGATACCCTCCGCAAAGAGGGTTGTCGTCAGGGCGTGGGTTGCTTCTTCGTCGCGGTGCATCAGTCGCGAATAGCCTGCGACATCAGCGGCCATTATGGCAGCCAACCTGCGTTCAAGCCGGACCGGCCGCTTCTGCTCCATGGCACTATCTCCACTCCACATGTATGCGTGGCGGATTAGAGAAGTGGCAAAAACGCGATGCTCTCGCTCACATCATGCAGACCCCGAGGCAGGGGTCAAAAAAATAGTGGGGTCAAGTCGTCGCTTTTCTCCCCCCAGGGGTGGGGCAGAAGCCAAAAGTGGAACGGACCGGCGAGACGGGAGCCATTTCCGGAAAAAAGTAAGGCGCGACTGGCATCACCACAGTCGCGCCCTACGTCACCGGCTTATGGGGCAGGGGGGAATAGCCGGCTGTTGAGACGACTCTCAGGCACTGGAGTCGTTCCAGCCGGTTGCAAAATTTTTTCCAGGGTGTGTTTTTTTCGTACACGGTTAAGTGATCTTAACGGCTGAGAACTCCCGGTCCTGTCCTCGCGTTGTTCCCGCGATCGCCATGGGGCGAGGGATCGACAGCCATGTCACAGATTCAAAAGGTATTTTTGGGTGCCGTCGCAATTGCTGCGACACTTTGTGCCGTACAAGTCGGCGCCGTTCAGCTGGCCTCCGGCCACGACCTGACCGACCACACGCAGGCGGCCGCGGACGTGCCGGACCACAACGTCAATCGTGCCGGCAAGTCCGACCGGCTTGCCGAGATCAAGCCGTCGGCAGTTCCCACCCGCACCGTGTCGATGCGTTTGACCGAGCTTCCCGACACCTCGGTGCTGCTGCGGGTCCCCGCCGTGATCGAGACCGGCAATGCCAAGCCGCCGTCGCTGCTCCAGAAGCAGGGCCGCAACCGGCCCATCGCCTGCGAGCCAATGGTCAGCGCCCTGACCGAGGTCGCCAAGCTGCTCCAGCCCGGCCGCTGCGTGACCTGAGCCGGCTGGCAGCCACTGGGCCCCACCGACCAATCGCCCACCCTCGGGAGGGTGATTGTTCGTGTCCACTTGATCCCCGATCCCGTCGCGTTATATCCCGGTTTTCTCCACTTCTGATTGACCGGGTAAACGCATGACGACGTCAGACACGGCTGTGCATACGCAGCCTTTCCAGGCCGAGGTTTCCGAGCTTCTGCACCTCATGGTGCACTCCGTCTATTCGGAGACCGACATCTTCCTGCGCGAGCTGGTCTCCAACGCCTCGGATGCCTGCGACAAGCTGCGTTACGAGGCGATCGCCACTCCCGCTTTGCTGGGCGAGGGCGACGCGCTCAAGATCCGGATCATCCCGAACAAGACCGCGGGAACGCTCACGATCGCCGACAACGGTATCGGCATGGAGCGGCAGGAGCTGATCGACCACCTCGGCACCATCGCCCGCTCCGGCACCAAGGCCTTCGTGTCGAAGCTGAAGGAGGCCAAGGACGGCCTCGGCCTGATCGGCCAGTTCGGCGTCGGCTTCTATTCCGCCTTCATGGTCGCCGACAGGATCGTCGTCGTCAGCCGCCGCGCCGGCGAGAGCGATGTCTGGACCTGGACCTCCTCGGGCGGCTCTGGCTTCGAGATCGCGCGGGCCAGCGACGAGGAAGCGGCGCGCCTGACCCGCGGCACCGAGATCGTCCTGCACCTGAAGGACGACGCCAAGAAATACCTCGAGGCTTTCGAGATCGAGCGCATCGTCGGGGCCTATTCCGACAACATCCTCTTCCCCATCGAGCTCGTGCCGGAAGAGGGTGAGCCGCGCCAGATCAACTCGGCGAGCGCGCTGTGGCAGCGCTCGAAATCCGAGTTGACGCCGGAAGACTACAAGAAGGCCTATCAGCAGATTGCGTCCGCCTTCGACGATCCCTCGATGACGCTGCATTATCGCGCCGAGGGCCGCTACTCCTACGCAGTGCTGCTGTTCGCGCCGTCGACGAAGCCGTTCGACCTGTTCGAGCCGAACCGCAAGGGCCGCGTCAAGCTCTACGTCCGCCGCGTCTTCATCACCGACGACGCCGATCTGTTGCCGGGCTACCTGCGCTTCATCCGCGGCGTGGTCGACAGCGAGGATCTCCCGCTCAATATCTCGCGCGAGATGCTTCAGAACAATCCGCAGCTCGCGCAGATCCGCAAGGCCGTGGCGACTCGCGTCGTGTCCGAGCTCGAAAGCCTCGCCGAGAAGGACCCGGAGAATTTTGCCAAGATCTGGGACGCCTTCGGCGCGGTGCTGAAGGAAGGCATCTATGAGGATTTCGAGCGGCGCGAAAAGCTGCTGACGCTGTCGCGCTTCACCTCCACGTCGGGCGAGAAGCGCTCGCTCAAGCAGATCGTCGCCGATTTCAAGCCGAACCAGACCGAGATCTATTATCTCGTCGGCGACAGCCTGGAGCGGCTGAAGTCCAATCCGCGGCTGGAAGCCGCGGCTGCGCGCGGCATCGAGGTGCTGCTGCTGTCCGATCCGGTCGATGCCTTCTGGACCTCGATGCCGACCGAGTTCGAGGGCAAGCCGCTGAAGTCATTGAGCCAGGGTGATCTCAATCTCGACCTGATCCCGCGCGTCGACGAGACCGACGAGGCGAAAAAGGACGAGCCCGTCGCCGATGAGGCGGCCACCATCGCCGTGATCAAGGCCGCGCTCGGTGAGCGCGTCAGCGACGTCAAGGCCTCGACGCGCCTCACCAGCTCGGCGTCCTGCCTCGTCGCCGACAGCCAGGGCCCGAGCCGCGAGCTCGAGCGTATCCTGGCGCAGCAGAACCGCGGCATGCGCACCAGGCCGGTGCTCGAGATCAATCTGCGCCATCCGGTGGTGAGCGCGATCGCCAGGGCGCAAGCCGGCTCCAGGGACGTCGACGATCTCAGCCTGCTCCTGCTCGAACAGGCGCAGATCCTGGACGGCGAACTGCCGGAAGACCCGGCCGCGTTTGCGGCGAGATTGAACCGGCTGGTGCTGCAGGGGCTCGGCT
Source organism: Bradyrhizobium sp. 18BD (assembly GCF_054185225.1). Classification (NCBI taxonomy): domain Bacteria; kingdom Pseudomonadati; phylum Pseudomonadota; class Alphaproteobacteria; order Hyphomicrobiales; family Nitrobacteraceae; genus Bradyrhizobium; species Bradyrhizobium sp. 18BD. The sequence continues at coordinate 32,259 of NZ_JAVAYL010000012.1, forward strand.
GACGCTGCTTTGTCATGGCCGGGGCAAGCCCGGCCGTGACGCGTGTGTTGCGCGATCGCACTCACCTTGCCGTCATCTGTCCCCGGAACAGTCGCCTCCGCCGAGGTGTTGTGCCATAGGAGGCCGTCGGCATCAGATCCGCCGGCGCTATCGATTCGAGGAAGTCTCCATGCGTTTGCCGATCCTGACCCTCACCGCAATTGTCACGCTGTTTGCTGCGGCAGATGCGCGCGCCCAGACCTATGATCCGCGCTATCCGGTTTGCATGCACGTGTACACGCCCGGCGGCTGGGGCGGTGGCGGCGACTATTACGATTGCTCGTTCACGTCGCTGCCGCAGTGCCGCGCCACGGCTTCGGGCCGCTCCGCGACCTGCGACGTCAACCCCTATTATGCGTTCGACGAACCGCCGCCGCCTCCGCGCAAGCGTCACAAGAAGCCGCAGTACTGATCCCCACGGCGGCAGGCAGGAGCATCCGTCATGCGTCGCTCATTCGGCCTGGCTTTGATCGTCGGTGCGCTGATCGCGGCAGCGCCGTCGCATGCGCAGACGTTCGACCCGAGTTTTCCTGTCTGCATGCACGTCTATTCCGGCGCGAATGGCGGGGGCGGGGAGTGGTACGACTGCTCCTTCACCTCGTTGCCGCAATGCCGCGCCACCGCATCAGGCCGTGCCGCGAGCTGCGATCTCAATCCGTATTATCCGGTGAATCCGCCGCCGCGCCCGCGCCACCGGCGAGGCGGCTAGTACCGAGTGGCGGTCCGATAGAGCATGCGGCGTGAGTTGCCGCATGTGCTTCAGGATGGCTGCGCCTTCTTGGCGGCCGCGTTGATCGCGGTGGTCAATTGCCAGGTCATCTTGTCCGTCGTCCAGTCGCTTGCATGCAGCCTGGTGTCGTCGCCCGGATCGACCATCCGGTCGAACGAGATCTTTGCGATATCGTGCCAGCCCTGCATCAGCTCGAAGCGGCGGAAGACGTTGACGCCCTTCGCATGCGCGATTTCGCTGATCGCCGCGACCATGTCGATCGCTTTGCTCTTCTTCGCCGGAGTCAGCAGCGCCGGCACGTATTGCAGGTCCATCAGGATCACGTCGATCTGCTTTTTCGCCAGCAACTGGTCGACGCCGTCGGAGATGGCCTTCGTGGTGTCCTCGAAGGACGGCGGGTTCTGATCGGCCGGTTGCCACACCGCATTGGTGCCGACCTGCCAGATCACGAGATCCGGATTCTGGTCGAACACGTCGTGCTGGAAGCGCAGGAGCTCCTTGGGGGCCTCTTCGCCGCCGACGCCGCGGTTGACGACATCGATCGTGGCCTTCGGGAATTGTATCCGTAGATCCGCCAGCAGCCGTTGCGGATAGGGCGCGATGCCCCCTTCGCCCGCCGTAGTCGACGAGCCGATCGCGACCACCTTGACCTGTCCGTCCTTGAGCCGGCCGGCGAAATTGATCAGCGGCTGCTCGAACGGCGTTGCGTTGACAGGAATCTGTGAGGGGTCGAGAGCCACGGCTACCTCCCTGTCGCAATCTTGACAACGATAGGTAGCACAAATAATGGCACGTTTACCCGTCGGCGCCTAGCCTCGCGAGGCCGGTCGTCGCGTTGGCGGGATCGCTATTCCTTCTTGATCCCCGACAGCTCGACGACCTTGCGCCAGCGGTCGGTCTCGGCCGTCAGCATGCTGCCGAACTCGCCGGCGTTGCCGTGCAGCGGGATTGCGCCGAGCTCGGCGATGCGGGCCCTGATCTCGGCGTCGGACAAAGCGGTGTCGATCTCGCGATTGAGCAGGTCGACGATCTCGCGTGGGGTGTCGTGCGGGGCGCCGACGCCATAGAATGACGAAGTCTCATAGCCGGGGAGCGTGTCCGCGATCGGCGGCACGTCCGGCAGGATCTCCGAGCGCTCGCGCGTGGTGACGCCGAGCGCGCGCAGCTTGCCGGCGCGTACCAGCTCGAACGACGAGGTGACGTTGTCGAACATGCCCTGGATCTGGCCGCTCATCACATCGGTCAGGCCCGGTGCGGAGCCGCGGTACGGCACATGGGTGAACTGCACGCCGGCCAGCGACTTGAACAGCTCGCCGGACAGATGCAGCGAGGTGCCGATGCCGGAGGAGGCGATCGACATCTTGCCGGGATTGGCCCTGGCGTAGGCGACGAAATCGGCGACGGACTTCACCGGCAGATCGTTGTTGACGACCAGCACCAGCGGAATCCGCGCCACGCCCGCAACCGGCGCGATGCCCTTGGCAAAGTCATACGGCAGTGCCGGATCGAACGAAGCGTTGATCGCATTCGCGGTCGAGGTCAGCAACAGCGTGTAACCATCGGGCGCCGAGGTGATCACCGCCTGTGTCCCGATATTGCTGCCGGCGCCGGGCTTGTTCTCGACCACGAAGCTCTGGCCGAGCCGATCGGACAGGCGCTGGCAGAGCAGCCGCGACAGTACGTCGGTGGCACCGCCCGGCGCATAGGGCACCACCCATTTCACGCTGCGCGAGGGATAAGAGGGATTGCCGACCGCAAAAGCGCGCGGCGCTGTGAGCGCAGCCGCGACACAGGCGGCGGTCTGAAGGAAATGGCGCTTGGTGATCATTGTGGCCTCCAGTTCATCTCTCGCGAAGAGAGGGCGCGCGCGGCGCGCCCGAATGGCTGGATTTGCTATCGCAAGAACTGCGCCGCCGCGCACGCCGATCCCGTCGGCTTGGTAAAGGATGACTAGAGTTAATCGCGCACTAACCGGGTTTTACCTTGTCTCTTAACACCTGGGCAGGGCCCGCGGGTCTATTCTGCCGGAAGCTCAGCAGAGATCGCCCAAGAACTCGTCAAGAGATGAACGATATGTCCACCGGCGTCATCACGCAGCCGAAAGCCGCGCGCGCACCTTCCGCGTCGAAAATCTGGCTGAAGGCGATCGAGCTCACCGCGCGCATCGAGACGCTGCCGGGCCGGCTGTTCGCCGACGTCGTCGACGATTGGGCGCGGCGCCAGCCCGATCGTGTCGCGCTGGTCACAGACGACGCAACGCTCGATTATGACGGCCTGTCGAAGCGCATCAACCGCTATGCGCGCTGGGCGCGCTCGGTGGGCGTCGCCAAGGGTGACACCGTCGCGCTGATCATGCCGAACGGCATCGACTATGTCGCGGCCTGGCTCGGCATCAGCCGCGTCGGCGGCGTTGTCGCGCTGATCAACACCAAGCTGGTCGGCCAATCGCTCGCGCATTGCCTCGACGTAGCCGGGCCGTTGCATATCATCGTTGGGCATGAGCTGATGGAGACGCTGGAGAGCGCAGCCCCGCACCAGAAGACGCAGGCAAAAGTCTGGACCTATGGCGATGCCCGCAGCGAGCGCGCCATCGACGTCGCGCTTGCCGCGCTCGACGACGCTCCGCTTGCGCCGGACGAGCATGGCGATGTCACCATCGACGATCGCGCTTTGCTGATCTACACCTCCGGCACCACGGGGCTGCCGAAGGCCGCGAGCATCAGCCACCGCCGTATCCTCAATTGGGGCTTCTGGTTCGCTGGTCTCACCGGTGCCGCGCCGCAGGATCGCCTCTACGATTGCCTGCCGCTGTTCCACTCGGTCGGCGGCATCGTCGCGCCGTGCAGCATGCTGGCCGCCGGCGGCTCGGTGGTGGTCGCGGAAAAATTCTCGGCTTCGAATTTCTGGCCTGACATCGTGCGTCACGACTGCACGCTGTTCCAGTATATCGGCGAGCTCTGCCGCTATCTGCTCAAGGCGCCGCCGTCGGAATACGAGAACCGGCACCGCTTGCGGCTCGTCTGCGGCAACGGCCTGCGCGGCGACATCTGGGAGGATTTTCAGGGCCGCTTCGCCATTCCGCGCATCCTCGAATTCTATGCCGCGACCGAAGGCAATTTCTCGCTGTTCAATGTCGAGGGTCAGCCGGGCGCGATCGGCCGCATCCCGCCGCTGCTCGCGCATCGGTTTCCCGCCGGCATCGTCAAGCTCGACCCTGATGGCGCTGCACCGCTGCGCAATGACGAGGGCTTTTGTATCGCCTGCGCCCGCGGCGAGGCCGGCGAAGCCATCGGCCGCATCGGCAAGGCGGATGAAGGCGGCGGCCGTTTCGAGGGCTACACGGATGCGGGCGAGACCGAGAAGAAAATCCTGCGCGATGTCTTCGCCAAGGGCGATGCCTGGTTCCGTACCGGCGATCTGATGCGGCTCGACGACAAGGGCTTCTTCCATTTCGTCGATCGCATCGGCGACACCTTCCGCTGGAAGGGCGAGAACGTCGCGACCTCGGAGGTCAACGACGCCGTGCGCGATTTCACCGGCGTGATCGACGCCACCACCTACGGCGTCAGCATTTTGGGCGCCGACGGTCGCGCCGGCATGAGCGCGATCGTCGTGAACGAGGGTTTTGACATCGAAGCGCTGCCCGCGCATCTGGCGCAGCGTCTGCCGGCCTACGCCCGCCCCGTCTTCATCCGCATCTCGCGCGAGCTCGATGCGACCGAAACGTTCAAGCAGAAGAAAGGTGAGCTGGCGGGGGAGGGATTCGATCCTGGCACGGTTGCCGACCCGCTGTTCATGCTCGACCCGAAATCCAGCGCCTATGTCGCGCTCGATGCCGGAACGTTTACCAAGATCATTGAGGGCACGATCAGGCTCTAGCGCCGCGGAAATCGCAAGATAAGTCCAATTTTATCTGAATTGTCCAAGAAGCCATTTACTTCTGTCGGGTAAACAGACGGCCATGGGGAGGCGGTCATCAAGAGCCGCCGCAACAATAGATATCGATAACAAGAGCGAGCCAGCCATGTCGGTACGGTCTAAGGTCATTGAAGCGATCCAACAGATCGCCAAAGAGCAGCACGTGACGCTTCCCGCCCTCTCGGACGATCTGTCCCTGCACGAGACGGGTTTCGACTCGCTCGCCTTCGCCATTCTGGTGGCGCGCCTCGAGGACGAGATCGGCGTCGACCCCTTCACCATTTCCGAGGACGCAGCGTTCCCCGCCACCGTGGGCGATTTCGTGCGGGCCTACGAAAATGTCCCCGCGTGAGATCTTTGCGCTCCGCGACTATCTGAGCCCGGAGCTGACCGGCCGCACGCTGTCGGATGCGCACCATGTCGCGTCGCTGACGGATATCCTGTCGCAGACGGTCCTCGGCGGCCGCCTGCGCGAGCTGTCCGGCCGCGCGGTACTGCTGAAATTGTCCGACCAGCTCCGGTCCGGCATTGCCATGATCGAGCTCGACGGCATCGCTCGTCGTATGCTGCTGTGCCCGCCCGATCTCAATCCCGCCTATCTCGAAGCGCTGATCGCCGATGCCGGGATCGATGCCGTCGTTACCGACGAGCCCGGTCGCTGGGCCGAAACTGGCGTGCCGCTGGTCGTCACCGCACAATTGCCGCTTCAACCTGCCGCGGCAGCGAAGACCGAGCGCGCCACCGAATGGCTGATGCTCACCTCGGGCACGTCGGGCGTGCCGAAGATCGTCGGCCATACGCTGGAAGCGCTCACCGGCGCCATCGTTGCCGAAGGTCCTGCGAAGGGCCCCGCGCCGGTGTGGGCGACGTTCTACGACATCCGCCGCTATGGCGGCCTGCAGATATTCCTTCGCGCCGTGCTCTCGGGCGGCTCGATGGTGCTGTCCGATCCGCATGAGGCGCTCGGCGATCACGTCGCGCGGCTGAATGCACGTAGCGTCTCCCACATCTCCGGCACGCCGTCGCACTGGCGCAAGCTGCTGATGAGCGGCTCGGCGGCGCAATTCGCACCGGGCTATGTCCGTCTCTCCGGCGAGATCGCCGACCAGGCGGTGCTCGACGGCCTGAAAACGGCATTCCCGAACTCTTCCGTCGGCCATGCCTATGCTTCGACCGAGGCCGGCGTTGGTTTTGCCGTCAACGACGGGCTCGAAGGTTTTCCGGCCGATTATCTCGGCAACCGCAACGGCGTCGAGATGAAGGTTGTTGACGGCTCGCTGCGCATCCGCTCGACGCGTACGGCGCACGCCTATGTCGGCCGCAACGCCGCCGCGCTCACAGATGCCGACGGGTTCGTCGACAGCGGCGACATCGTCGAGCTGCGCGGCGATCGCTATTATTTCGTCGGCCGCCGCGGCGGCATCATCAATATCGGCGGGCTGAAGGTTCACCCCGAGGAGATCGAGGCGGTCATCAACCGGCATGCCGATGTCCGGATGTCGCGCGCGAAATCGCGCCGCAGCCCGATCACCGGCGGCATCGTCGTCGCCGACGTGATCCTCGCCGATGGCACCGATCCGGCGCGCGCGAAGGAGATCCGCGACCAGATCCTGGATCAGTGCCGCGCGCAGCTCGCCTTGCACAAGGTGCCGGCAGTGATCCGCTTCGTCGAGGCGCTCGACGTCACCCCGGCCGGCAAACTGGCGCGCACCGATGCATAATGTCCTCGTCACCGGCGGCAGCCGCGGTATCGGCCTTGCAATCGGCCGGCGTCTCGTCGGCGGCGGCTTCAACGTGATCGCGGCGGCGCGTCGCGAGAGCGACGAGCTCAAGGCTGCGATCGCGGCCTCCGAAGGCCGCCTGCATTTCCGCTCCTGCGATCTCGCGGTGATCGACGCGATTCCCGCTTTCGCAAAGCTGGTGCGCGACGAGTTCGGCCCGATCTACGGCCTCGTCAACAATGCCGGCCTCGGCACCGAAGGCCTGCTCGCGACCATGCATAATTCGGAGATCGAGGCGCTGGTGCAGCTCAACGTGCTGTCGCCGATCATCCTCACCAAATATGTCGCGCGGCGGATGATGGCGGATGGTGCCGGCCGCATCATCAACATCTCCTCGATCATCGCGACCACCGGCTATAACGGCCTCTCCGTGTACGGCGCGACCAAGGCTGCGGCGACCGGCTTCACGCGGTCACTTGCGCGCGAGGTCGGCAAGCTCGGCATCACCGTGAACGCGATCGCGCCCGGCTTCATCGACACCGAGCTGACGCACAATCTCTCCGACGAGAGCCGCAAGCGCATCGCCGGCCGCAGCGCGCTACGCCGCTTGCCCGAGACCGATGACGTCGCGCGCATGGTGGAATATCTGCTCGGCGAGGGCGGCCGCAACGTCACCGGCACCGTGTTCACGATTGACGCGGGGAACACCGCGTAGGCGGAACCCCGCTGCCACAATTGCGTTGATCCGGCGCAATGACAGCAAGCCGGATTTGGTCGTATGATGCCCCGCAGTCGATTGGATTACGTCAATCGATCTGCCCTAAACGACGGGGAGCAGTCGATGGCCACGCAAAACATGATCGCTTCAAATCCGGATCGTGCCGAGCAACCTTGCGCGAAGCCGGACGACATGCGCTGTCCGCCGATGGCAAATCAAAATTCCGGCAGTCACGGCTACGAAATGTATCCGCAGCAGTTCGTGCGCCTGGTCGGCTGTCACGACGCCTCGCTCGATGCCTTGCGCAAGCGCGAGGACGAGAAGCTGCATTAAAGCACTCGGGCGCTCACGTCCGTTGCTTTGGCAGGTCAATCCGCTGATGTGAGAATTCCGGCGGCCCCTCGGTGAGGCGGCGGATGCGGCGCTCGCGTTCGTCCACCGGCAATGCGGGATCGAGCAGGCCCTCGATCTCGTGCACGGCAACTTCCTCGATCTTGGTCGCGTCCGATGCGACGGTGTGCGTTGAGATGGGTACCGCCGGCGCGACCTTCAGGCCGATCTCAATCAGCTTGCGGATCGCGTCCGAGCGGGTGAGGTGATGCGCCTCGGCCCAGGCATCGACAGCATGGGTCAATCGTTCCGGCATCTTCACTGCGCTGATCGGGTCGAGCCCCGTGCGCCGGCCGACCGGAGCGGTGGAGTCCTTGTTGCCGAACTCGGACAATTCGATATCCCATGCGATATCTGGAGTTGCCCGAAGCGTAGCCGCTCTGGGCTGCAGCCCGTTTGACGTCGATCAATAACGTACTGCGGCATTGCAGCGCGGCGTCGTCTTGTTGTCCGGGCCGGTTTCGGCCAATGATTGCAAGGGCACCGGCGAACCCGGATCGATCCTGCCACGTATCTTCCTCGGACGCGCTTCCCAACCATCCGGCATCATCCGATGACATCAGGCAAATCCTTCTATGGCGGCATTCCCGTCTTTCGCGGCTTCACCAGCCTGATGGATCCCACGCTCTATGCACCATTGCCCGACGACTGGAGCATCGGCGTTGCCGATATCGTCGATTCCACCAAGGCGATTGCGGCACAGCGCTACAAGGCCGTCAACATGGCCGGCGCCGCCGTGATCGCGGCGGTGACGAATGCCCTGGAGGGGCGCGAATTCCCCTTCGTGTTCGGCGGCGATGGCGCCAGCTTCGCCGTTGCGCCTGACGACCTCGATCGCGCCCGCGACGCGCTGGCCGCAACCGCGACCTGGGTGCGGGAAGATCTCGATCTGAGGATGCGTGTCGCGCTGGTGCCGGTCAGCGCCATCCGCGCCCAGGGTCTCGACGTGCGCGTCGCGCGCTTCGGTCCGTCGGCGAACCTGTCCTACGCGATGTTCTCCGGCGGCGGGCTCGCCTGGGCCGACGCCGCGATGAAGCGCGGCGAGTTCGCGGTTACGGAAGCGCCCGCCGGGACGCAGCCCGATCTTTCCGGCCTGTCCTGCCGCTTCGAGGTGATGCCGGCGGCGCGCGGCCTGATCCTGTCGGTGCTGGTGATGCCCGCCCGCGGCGCCGATCCTTCGGCGTTTCGCAAGGTGATCGAGGACGTCATCCACCTGGTCGAGCGCAGCCCCGATGGTGGCCGGCCGGTGCCGCCGCAGGGGCCGCCGTTGAAATGGCCGCCGCAGGGGCTGGATTTCGAGGCCCGCACCAAGCGTGGCGGTCCACTGATGGCCCGTCGCGCCGGCGTGCTGGCCTACACGCTGTTCGCCTATCTGATCATGCGCTTCGACCTCAAGGTCGGCGGCTTCGTGCCGAACGTCTACAAGCGGCAGGTGGTCGAGAACTCGGACTTCCGCAAATATGACGACGGCCTGCGCATGATCCTCGACTGCACCCCGCAGCTCGAGCGTGCCCTCAGCGATCGTCTCGCAACTGCCGCGCGCGACGGCATCGTGCGTTACGGCCTCTACCAGCAGGACGCTGCGATGATGACCTGCTTCACGCCCTCGGCGCTGCGCAGCGACCATGTGCATTTCATCGACGGCGCACGAGGCGGCTATGCCTCGGCGGCGACGGCGTTGAAGGCGATGGTGGTGGGGAGTTAACGCCCCGCGCGGGTCCAGGTCTCGCCGCCGCAGAGCGCGCCGACGCAGCCTTCGACCCGCAGCGAGTCCGCGCCGGTGACCGAGACGCTGCTCGCATAGGTGCTGCCGTCGTCGGCATTGTAGATCTGGCCCGACCATTTGTTCGGCCCTGAGGGCTGCATGCCGCTGAACAGCGGCAGGCCGATCATCGGGCGCTTGGCCAGCGCTGGATTGGGATTCTTGCTGTCGGTGGCGGGCTGGCCGGTCGCGGTGTCCATGGGCTCGCGCAGCCAGACGATGTGGCCGCAGATGCCGCCGCCGCATTTGCCGATCTTGACGCGGGCATCGCCGGCCTGGGTAAGCCAGGTGCCGTCGGCGCTCTGCGCATGGGCGGAAGTCGCGCCAAACAGCGCAGCCAGAATGACGATGAAAGCGGCGAATCTGAATGTCATGGAAGTGCCCCAGAATGGAGCGCCTCAATAGCAGCAAATCGGGCGCGTGCAACGCCCGATGGAATCACATTCCTGCGCTTACTTCGCCTGCGCTCATTTGCCCCAGCGAACCAGCGCGACCGAGGCCGCCGTCGAGAGCCCGAACACGACCATGGCGCCGCCGACCAGCGCGAACAAGGTCCAGGCCGGCGCCTGGGCCATCATCAGGCCGACGCCGCCGATCGCGACGATCAGAAGCCGGCCTGTCGACGCCAGCACCGGCCCGCCGACGCGCGCCGCGCCCTGCGAGGAGAAATACAGCGACACGCCCACGCCGAAGAACGCGAAGGCCGGCCCCGCCCAATGGAAATAGCTGTGTGCGGCGGCGGTGACGCCGGGATCGCGCGTGAACAGCGACACCCAGAGCGACGGATCAAGCGCGATGACGAGGCCGATCAGGCCGACGGTGAGCCCGGAGGCCGCGGCCGCGGTCCAGGCGACACGCCGCGCGCGCTTCATTTCGCTGGCGCCGATCGCCATGCCGACCATCGGCACCGACGCGATGCCGAAGGCGAAGGTGATCGGGATCAGCAGGAATTCCAGCCGCGAGCCGATGCCATAGCCGGCCAGCATCTCGGTGCCGAAGGTCGCCAGGATTCTTGTGAAGATCAAAATGGTGAGCACGGTCTGCAGCGGCGACAGGCAGGCCACCGCGCCGACCTTGAGAATGTCCAGGAACATCGCCCGCTCGAAATGGAAGGCGCGGAAATTCAACGGCAGCCGGCTGCGTCCGGAGAGCAGATACCAGAGAAAGAAGACCGCGGCGCAGCTGAATGCGATCAACTGGCCGGCGGCAACGCCGGGCATGCCGAATTGCTTCACGCCGAACAGGCCGAGCCCGAGCGTGCCGCCGAGCGCGATCTGCAGCACGCTCGTTCCGATCAGCGTCATCGAAGGTAGGCGCATGTCGCCGGTGCCGCGGATCACCGAGGCCAGCGTGTTGACGAGCCAGATCGCGACCGCTCCGGAGAACAGCATTTGCGAGTAGCCGCAGGCCTCCTCGAGCACGCGCTCGCGGCCGCCGAGCAGCGTGAAGAAGGAGCGGCCAAAGGCGAGCATCATCACCGTGAAGAACAGTCCGCCGCAGATGCCGATGATGGCGGCATGCACCGCCAGCGTCGCGGCGCGGTCGCGATTGCCCGCGCCGAGCGCGCGGCTGATCGCCGATGAAACGCCGCCGCCCATCGCGCCCGCGCTCATCATCTGCGTCAGCATCGCGAACGGAAACACCAGCGCGATCGCGGCCAGCGGAATGGTGCCGAGCCGGCCGATATAGGAGGTCTCGGCGATCGCAACGAGCGTGCTGCCGACCATCGCGATCATGTTGGGAATCGCGAGCCGCAGCAGCGTCGGCAGGATCGGCGCGGTCAGCAGGCTGGCGATCGGGGAGGCGATCGGCGCGCGCGGCGGGACGGCGTCTAGCGGGGCGTCGATCGTCATGTTCACCGGGCGGAATATCAAATGACGATCGACATATTACCGGGTGGTCAGCACCCGCGCCAGCCTGCCGTCACGCAGGGCTCACCAGGGCAGGCCGCAGAGGTCGATGGTGCCCAGCGTCGGCGCGCGGACAATGTTGAAGACATAGGGCGCCATATAATCGAAGCGGATCCGTCCCTCCGGCTGCTCGCAATAGACCTCGCCCTTGAAGGGCAGCCAGCTGCGGGCCGCGTAGAAGGCGAAATTGTGCGGTTCGCAGAACAGCAGCGCGAAGCGGACCGCCTCGTTCGCGCGCATGGTGTGCACGGCCGCGTCGATCGCCATGGTGGCATAGCCGCGGCCGCGGCGATCCTCGCGGGTGCAGACGCCGCCGATGCCGCCGATATGCACCTTCTGCCCGTTCCAGGTGACGGTGCGGAAGTAGATGCCGACATGGCAGACGAGCCCGTCCTCGGGTGTCTCGAGCAGGACGCGCAAATCGGCATTGGCCCATTTGACATGGGCCCAGGGCTTGTCCGCGACCATCTGCGGGCCCCAGACCGCCTGATGCAGCGGCTCCGCGATCCGCCACGAGGCGTCGCCGTTCAGGATGTCGATCTCGATGCTCATCGTGCTCTCTTTTCGCATCTCCGCGCCGTAGTGCGTTCGTTCTGCCATAAGCGCCTCAAAGGCAATGATATTTTGCGGCTGGCCGAAACGCCCATGCGCTTGCGTCGATTTTATGCAATCCGGCCAATCGGCCGCATCACGCAATTTCGCAAATTGGCGGTATTTAACGGCGGTGGAACCTTCTATAAGAGTCGCCGTTAAGCCAGTTCCCCATCAGTTGCGGACAACATCCCATGACCTTTACGCTGCCCCCCCTCCCTTACGCCTATGACGCCCTCGGCCAGTTCATGTCGAAGGAGACGCTGGAATTCCACCACGACAAGCATCATCAGGCCTACGTCACCAACGGCAACAACGCGCTCAAGGGCACCGAATGGGAAGGCAAGTCCCTTGAGGAGATCGTCAAGGGCTCGTTCGGCAAGAACCCCGCGGTGTTCAACAACGCCGGCCAGCACTACAACCACATCCACTTCTGGAGCTGGATGAAGCCCAATGGCGGTGGCACCAAGCTGCCGGGCAAGCTCGAGAAGAAGATCAACGAGGACCTCGGCGGCTTCGAGAAGTTCAAAACCGACTTCCAGGCGGCCGGCGTCGGCCAGTTCGGCTCTGGCTGGTGCTGGCTCCAGGTCAAGAACGGCAAGCTCGAGATCTCCAAGACCCCGAACGGCGAGAATCCGCTGGTGCACGGCGCCACCCCGATCCTCGGCTGCGACGTCTGGGAGCATTCCTACTACATCGACTATCGCAACCGCCGTCCCGACTATCTCAAGGCGTTCGTCGAGAATCTCGTGAACTGGGAATACGTCGAGTCCCTGTTCGACAAGGCGTAAGGCAGTCACATTATTCCTGGCTCGCGCTTCGCGCGCCCCGGAACGACAACAAGGGCGGTCGCTCGCGCGGCCGCCTTTTTGCTGTGCGGAATTGCCCTGCGGGGCGCGCGCACGGGTCTGTCATCGTTCCGTTTGCATCACCTCGATGCCACCCTTAATCAGGAGGGGCATCACCCTCGATACGACCAAGCCCGTTGTCAGAACCTTCCCCGAACAATCCGGCGCCTGCCGAGGACGCGGACTCCGAGCCGCGGCCGGGACGGGTTCGCAAGCCGATCGGCTGGTCGACGATCATCATTGCCGCCCTGGTGGCGGTGAGCGCGGGCCTGGTCTGGCGGCGTGACGGCACCGACGGCGTTCTCGATATTCTCACCCACGATCTCTCGCTGTTCGGCGGCATCCTGCCGCGCGTGCTGGCGGGCTGCCTGCTCGGCGCCTTCATCTCCGAGATCCTGCCGCACGAAAAAGTCTCCCGTTCGCTCGGGCCGAAATCCGGGCTGATGGGGCTTCTGATCGGCACCGCCTTCGGTGCGATCCTGCCGGGCGGGCCCTTTACCGCCTATCCGGTGGCGAGCGCGCTGCTCGCGGTCGGCGCCGATTTCGGCGCTACCATCGCCATGGTCGTGAGCTGGACGCTGATCGGCTATGGCCGGGCGGTCGCCTGGGAAATCCCGATCATGGGCACCGATTTCACGCTGTGGCGGATATTGATCTCGCTGCCGCTGCCGGTGCTGGCCGGCGCGCTCGGCCGCTTCGTCTATGTCCGGCTCTATCCGAAGCGCGACCGCGACGAGGACGCGGCATGAGCGCGGCGCTCCTGATCGACATCCTGCTGTGGGGCTCGGTGTTCGGCGTCGGCCTGATCGCCTTTCGCCGCGGCCCCCCGGTGTTCAAGGCCTCGCTGCGTGAAGGTTCGATGGATTTCATCAACGTCGTGCCGCGGATCGCGCTCGGCGTGATCGGCTCCGGCTATATCGCCGCGATCATCCCGCAGGAGGTGATCACCGGCTGGCTCGGCCCGGACAGCGGCTGGCTTGGGGTTACGACCGCCGTGGTCGCGGGCGCGGCCACTCCCGGCGGCCCGGTGATCGGGTTCTCGATCGGCACCGTGGCGCTGAAGTCGGGCGGCGGGGTGCCGCAGGTGGTTGCCTATGTCGTTGCCTGGGCCCTGTTCGCCTTCCAGCGCGTGATTTTGTGGGAAATTCCGTTCATGCCGGCCCGTTTCGTCTGGTTCCGCTGCGCCGTCTCGGTGCCGTTCCCGTTCGTGGCCGCCGCCATCGCGATGCTGATCGGCAAGCCCTGAGCTGGCCGTGGACAGGCGCAATGTTATAATATAACGTCCTTAGCATGGTTCCCGCCGCGTCCCACGCCCATCATAACGACCATGCCCATGGTCAACCTCATGGCCACTCCCACGGCCATTCCCATGATCACGCGCACGGGCACGACCACACCCACGCCCATGTCCACGATGCGGCCTCGCCGCATCCGGCCCAGGATGCGCCCTGGTCGATCCTGCGCATGACCATGGCCGGGCGCCTTTCGGCTGCCGTCGCCGTCTGCGCGGTGCTCTGGGGCATCGTCTTTCTGGCGATGAGGTGACCGTGGCCCAGCTCACCTTCCACAACGTCACGCTCGGCTATGACCGCCATCCGGCCGTGCATCATCTCAACGGCGAGGTCGCGCCCGGCGCGCTCGTCGCGGTGATCGGCCCGAACGGCGCCGGCAAGTCGACGCTGCTGCGTGGCATCGTCGGCATCCTCCGGCTGCTCGACGGCAGCATCCATCTCGGCGGACTTGACAGCCGCGACATCGCCTATCTGCCGCAGAGCGCGGAGATCGACCGCAGCTTCCCGATCTCGGTGTTCGACTTCGTCGGCACCGGGCTGTGGCGCGATGCCGGCCTGTTCGGCGGCATCGGCAAGGCCGCGCGCGGAAGGATTTTGCGCGCGATCGCCTCCGTCGGCCTCAATGGTTTCGAGAACCGCCCGATCGGTACGCTCTCGGGCGGGCAGATGCAGCGCGTGCTGTTTGCGCGCGTGCTGCTCCAGGACGCGCGGCTGATCGTGCTCGACGAACCCTTCAACGCCATCGACAGCAAGACCACGGCCGATCTGCTGGCGCTGGTGAAGCACTGGCACGGCGAGGGCCGCACCGTGCTCGCCGCGCTCCACGACATGGAAATGGTGCGCACCCATTTCAGCGAGACGCTGATTCTGGCGCGCGGCCCCGTTGCGTGGGGGCCGACGGCGGAGGTGCTGACGCCTGAAAACCTCATGGTCGCAATGCGGATGTGCGAGGCTTTCGACGACAGTGCCGCGGCGTGCGGCGAAGACGGGCGTTCGCAGGCGGCGTGATATTCGATGCTCCATGACACGCTGATCGGCCCGTTCACCGAATTCGAGTTCATGCGGCGGGCGCTTGCCGCCGTGATCGCGCTGTCGCTCGCAGGTGCGCCGATCGGCGTGTTCCTGATGCTGCGGCGGATGAGCCTCGTCGGCGATGCCATGGCGCATGCGATTCTGCCCGGCGCGGCCGTCGGCTTCCTGCTCTCCGGCCTCAATCTGTTCGCGATGACGGCCGGCGGCCTGATCGCTGGTTTTGCGGTCGCGATCCTCGCCGGCGTGGTCGCGCGCTCGACCGGGCTGAAGGAGGACGCATCGCTCGCGACCTTCTATCTGGCCTCGCTGGCGCTCGGCGTCACCATCGTTTCGATCAAGGGCACCAATATCGACTTGCTGCACGTCCTGTTCGGCAACATCCTCGCGATGGACGACCAGACGCTGCTGGTGGTCGCCTTCAACGCCACGGTGACGCTGCTGGTGCTCGCGGTGATCTATCGCCCGCTGGTGATCGAGAGCGTCGATCCCCTGTTCTTACGCACGGTCAGCCGCGCCGGCGGCCCCGCGCATCTCGCCTTCCTCGCGCTCGTCGTCATCAACCTCGTCAACGGCTTTCAGGCGCTCGGCACATTGCTCGCGGTCGGATTGATGATCCTGCCGGCGGGCATCGCGCGGTTCTGGTCGCGCGATCTCACCGTGATGATCTGCATCGCAGTCGTCGCCGCGGCTGTCTCCGGCTATGCCGGTCTGGTGCTGTCGTTCCAGACCCGCGTGCCCTCGGGTCCTGCGATCATTCTCGTGGCGACGGTGTTCTACATCGTCTCCGTCCTGTTCGGCCGCGTCGGCGGCGTCGTCAGGCAGATGTTTCCCGGCCGGCATCTGGAGGCGTGACGATGCGCTTCCTCCTGCTCTTGGCCATGCTGCTGATCGCCTCGCCGCTGCACGCCGCGGAGCGGCTCAATGTCGTCGCGAGCTTCTCGATACTCGCCGACTTCGTCCGCAATGTCGGCAGCGACCGCGTCAACCTGACGACGCTGGTCGGTCCCGACAGCGATGTCCATGTCTACACACCGGCGCCGGGCGATGCGAAGCGCATCGCGGATGCAAAGCTCGTCATCGTCAACGGGCTCGGGCTGGAGGGCTGGCTGCCGCGCCTCGTGCAGTCTGCAGGCAGCAAGGCCCAGGTGGTCACGGCGAGCGCCGGCATTGCGCCGCTGAAGCTCGGCGCGGCCGCCGATCCTCATGCCTGGCAGTCCGTTCCCAATGCCAAGGTCTATGTGACCGATATTGCCAACGCACTGGCTGCCGCCGACCCGGATGATGCCGAGTTCTTCCGCACCCAGGCAAAAGCCTATCTGGAAAAGCTCGAAGCCCTCGACCGCGAGGTCCGGGACGTCGTGGCCAAAATCCCGCCCGAACGGCGCAAGGTGATCTCGACCCATGACGCCTTCGGCTATTTCGCCGCCGAATATGGCGTCCAGTTCGTCGCCCCCCTTGGCGTCTCCACCGAAACCGAGCCCAGCGCGAGGGACATCTCTGCCATCATCGGCCAGATCAAGGCCCAGAAAATCCCGGCGGTATTTCTGGAAAATATCAGCGATGACCGCCTGATCCGGCGGATCGCGGCCGAGACCGGGGCCAAGGTCGGCGGGACCCTGATTTCGGACGGTTTGACCGGCGAAAAGGGGACTGCACCCACTTACATTGACATGGTCAGGCACAATATAAAGGCCCTGACCAGCGCGCTTGACCATTAGGGCAGGGGCCACCCCGCCTCGCGTCGCGCGAAAAAGCCCGAAGTCGGAGTTGTTATGTCTGAAGCGACCGCCTCCAAAATTCCCGTGACCGTCCTGACCGGCTATCTCGGTGCCGGCAAGACCACGCTGCTCAACCGCATCCTGTCGGAAAACCACGGCAAGAAATACGCCGTCATCGTCAACGAATTCGGCGAGATCGGCATCGACAACGACCTCATCATCGGCGCCGATGAGGAAGTGTTCGAGATGAACAACGGCTGCATCTGCTGCACCGTGCGCGGCGACCTCGTCCGCATCATGGATGGCCTGATGAAGCGCAAGGGCAAGTTCGACGCCATCATCGTCGAGACCACCGGCCTTGCCGATCCGGCGCCGGTCGCCCAGACCTTCTTCGTCGACGAGGACGTGCAGAAGAACGCCCGGCTCGACGCGGTCGTCACGGTCGCCGACGCCAAATGGCTGTCCGATCGTCTCAAGGACGCGCCCGAGGCCAAGAACCAGATCGCCTTCGCCGACGTCATCGTGCTGAACAAGACCGATCTCGTCAACAAGGGCGAGCTTGCCGAGGTCGAGGCCCGCATCCGCGGCATCAACCCCTATGCCAAGCTGCATCGCACCGAACGCTGTTCAGTGGCGCTGGCCGACGTGCTCGATCGCGGCGCGTTCGACCTCGACCGCATCCTCGACATCGAGCCGGACTTTCTGGAAGCCGACGATCATGACCACGACCATGATCATCACCACCATCACGGCCACGACCATCACCATCATGATCACGGCCACGGCCTGAAGCACTATCACGACGAGGACATGCAGTCGCTCTCGCTCAAGACCGACAAGCCGCTCGATCCGAACGTGTTCATGCCCTGGCTGCAGAACCTGGTGCAGGTCGAAGGCGGCAAGATCCTGCGCTCCAAGGGCATCCTCGCCTTCCACGATGACGACGACCGCTACGTCTTCCAGGGCGTCCACATGATGCTGGAGGGCAACCACCAGCGGAAGTGGAAGGAGGGTGAGTCGCGCGAGAGCCGCCTCGTCTTCATCGGCCGCGAGTTGCCGGAAAAGGCCATTCGCGAGGGCTTTGAGAGCTGCATCGTCTCGTGATGAAAGAGTTCACGCCGGCCTCGGATTCCGCCTCGATCGTATCCGTCACCGACAAGGTCAAGCCGGTTACGCTCGGCATGGGCGTGACCTCGGTGCACTTTCTTGGTCCCCGCGCCGCCTTCGTCGGCGGCGAGGAGAATGTCGCGTTCGTCGACGCCAAGGGCGAGATCACCACGGTTGCCGTGCACAGCGGCGGTATTCTCTCGACGGCAAGTGACGGCAAACGCCTCGTCATGGGCGGCGACGACGGCAAGGTCGTCTCGCTCGACGCCAAGGGCGAGGTGGCGTTGCTCGCCACCGACCCGAAGCGGCGCTGGATCGACGCGGTGGCGCTGCACGCCGATGGTGCCTTCGCCTGGTCGGCCGGCAAGACGGCCACCGTCAAGAGCGGCAAGAACGAAGAGAAGTCGCTCGAAGTGCCCTCGACCGTCGGCGGCCTCGCGTTCGCGCCGAAGGGCCTGCGGCTCGCGATCGCCCATTACAACGGCGCGACGCTGTGGTTTCCGAACATGGAGGGGTCGGCCGAATTCCTGCCTTGGGCCGGCTCGCATCTCGGCGTCACCTTCAGCCCGGACAACAAATTCCTGGTTACCTCGATGCACGAGGCGGCCCTGCACGGCTGGCGGCTCGCCGACAACCGGCACATGCGCATGACCGGCTATCCCGGCCGCGTCCGCTCGATGTCCTGGAGCGCGGGCGGCAAGGGGCTCGCGACCTCGGGTGCCGACACCGTCATCATCTGGCCGTTCGGCAGCAAGGACGGCCCGATGGGCAAGGAGCCCGCGATGCTCGCGCCGTTGCAGGCGCGCGTGTCCGTGGTCGCCTGCCATCCGAAGAACGACATCCTCGCCGCCGGCTACAGCGACGGCACCGTGCTGATGGTGCGGTTGGAGGACGGCGCGGAGATTCTCGTCCGACGCAACGGCACGCCGCCGGTCGCGGCGATCGCCTGGAACGCCAAGGGCACGCTGCTGGCGTTCGCTGACGAAAATGGGGACGGCGGATTGCTGGAGCTTTAATCTGTCATGGTTCTGACCGTATAGGGGACCATGCGGTTTCTGACGACTTTCCAGATTGCAGACTTCGCGGACACGCTGGTCAGCCTGACCACGGCCTTCGTGCTGGGCACGCTGATCGGCGCCGAGCGGCAGTACCGCCAGCGCACTGCGGGCCTGCGCACCAATGTGCTGGTCGCGGTGGGCGCTGCCGCCTTTGTCGATCTCGCCATGCACCTGGACGGCGCCGACGGTGCGGTCCGGGTGATCGCCTATGTCGTCTCCGGCATCGGCTTCCTCGGTGCCGGCGTCATCATGAAGCAGGGCATGGACGTGCGCGGCCTCAACACCGCGGCGACGCTGTGGGCCTCGGCGGCGGTCGGCTCCTGCGCCGGTGCCGACATGGTCGCGCAGGCGGCGGCGCTGACGGTCTTCGTCATCGCCGGCAACACCATGCTGCGCCCGCTGGTCAACGCCATCAACCGTATCCCGCTGAACGTGAAGGCGCTGGAGGCGACCTATTACTTCAAGCTTGCGGTCACGACCGAGACCTTGCCCGACATGCGCGACCGCCTCGTCGACAGGCTCGAGGCCGCGCAATACCCGGTCGCCGATGTCGATGTGGTCGAGATCGGCGACGACATCCTGGAAGTCGTCGCCAAGCTGGTCGCGACCGCGGTCGATCCGAACGAGCTGAATGCGGTGGCGACCGATCTTCAGCATCAGCCGGGCGTGCGCCACGCCACCTGGGAGGTCAGCACCACGGAGTGAGCGCGGCGCTTTGGAACGCGGGCAGGTGGTTCCAGTCCGCCGGTGCGGAACCCGGCCGTTTCGATTTCGTTGATCCCCCGGATAAAGGCGGTGATCGACATGCCCGGCCCAAACGACAACCGAAGACTGAAGCTCGACCTGACCATTGCCGCCTCGCTGTTTGCAGCGGGCATGGTGGTGACGGTGATGTCGCTGGCGCAAATCCGCGCCGAGAGCCGATTGGACCTGGCGCAGGCGACCCAGCCGCTCCAGGGCACCCCGTCCAACGATCAGGACAAGACGCCCGCCGAGGCAAAACCCGGCGGCGACCGGCCGACCACGCCGGCCCCCGAGCCCGCGCGCCCCGATCCGCAGACGCAAGGCGCGGCAGGTGCAGCCAAGCCCGCGCTGCCGCCGGCCCCGGCCGAGAAGATCGCGCCGCCGATTGAGAAGAAGTAGCCGGTCTTCGTCATTCCGGGGCGCGCGAAGCGCGAGCCCGGAATCCATTTGTCCGCACACTCTGCCGCCCGATGGATTCCGGGCTCGCGCCAAGTGGCGCGCCCCGGAATGACCGGTCACCGCACCAGAATATTCCGGAACTGCCAGGGATCGCTGGTGTCGATATCCTCCGGGAACAGTCCCGGCCGATCCGTCAGCGGCGTCCAGTCGGTATAGAACCCCTTCACCGGGCCGAGATACGGCAGCTGGATTTCCAGCAGGCGATCGAAGTCCATCTCGTCGGCTTCGACGATGCCTTCCTTCGGGTTCTCCAGCGCCCACACCATGCCGCCGAGCACGGCGGAGGTCACCTGCAGGCCGGTGGCGTTCTGATAGGGCGCCAGTCGGCGGGTCTCTTCGATCGAGAGCTGCGAGCCGTACCAATAGGCATTGTTGTCGTGGCCGAACAAGAGCACGCCGAGCTCGTCGATGCCGTCGACGATCTCGTTCTCGTCGAGGATGTGGTGCTTCTCCTGCATCTTCGCGGCGCGGCCGAACATCTCGTGCAGCGACAGCACGGCATCGTCGGCCGGATGATAGGCATAGTGGCAGGTCGGCCGGTAGACCGCCTTGCCCGAGGCGTCGCGCACGGTGAAGTAATCGGAGATCGAGATCGACTCGTTGTGGGTGACGAGGAAGCCGTATTGCGCGCCGCGGGTCGGGCACCAGGTGCGTACGCGCGTGTTGGCGCCGGGCTGCATCAGGTAGATGGCAGCGCCGCAGCCGGCTTCGTGGGTCCGCGCATTCTCCGGCATCCATTTCTCATGGGTGCCCCAGCCGAGCTCGGACGGCTGCACGCCCTCCGACAGGAAGCCTTCCACCGACCAGGTGTTGACGAAGACATCCGGCTCCTTCGGCTTCTTGGAGCGCTGGGTGTCGCGCTCGGCGATGTGGATGCCCTTGATGCCGGCCTGCCGCATCAGATCCGCCCATTCGGCCTTGGTCTTCGGCCGGGGGGCATTGAGCTTCAGGTCAGCGGCGACGTTGAGCAGCGCCTGCTTGACGAAGAAGGAGACCATGCCGGGATTGGCGCCGCAGCAGGAGACGGCCGTGGTCGAGCCCGCCGGACGCGCCTTCTTGGCCGCCAGCGTCACCTCGCGCAGCGCGTAGTTGGAGCGCGCTTCCGGGCCCTTCGACGCATCGAAATAGAAGCCGAGCCAGGGCTCGTTGACGGTGTCGATATAGAGCGCGCCGAGCTCGTTGCAGAGCTCCATGATGTCGGTCGAGCCGGTGTCGACCGAGAGATTGACGCAAAAGCCCTGGCCGCCGCCTTCGGTGAGCAGCGGGGTCAGCAGCTCGCGATAATTGTCTTTTGTCACGGCCTTCTGGATGAAGCGCACATTCTGCTTCTCGCAATGCGCCTTGCGGCCCTCGTCCTTGGGGTCGATCACGGTGACGCGCGACTTGTCGTAATCGAGGTGCCGCTCGATCATCGGCAAGGTGCCTTTGCCGATGGAGCCGAAGCCGACCATGACGATGGGACCAGTGATCTTCGCGTAGATCTGCGAGGGAGGGCTCATGGGATGGTTTCTCCGGAACGTGCTGGCGGACAAAGGGTGAGGGGTGGATCAGGCGCTGCGGCGCTTGGCGGTGGCTTCGATCTCGACCTTCATCTCGGGCTTGTACAGCGCGGAGACGACGAGCAGCGTTGCGGCCGGGCGGATCTCGCCGAGGACCTCGCCGCAGACGGCGAAGTGGGCGTCGGCATCCTTGGCGTCGGTGAGGTAGTAGGTCACGCGGACGATGTCGGCCATCTCGAATCCGCCCTCCTTCAGGGCGGCTTCGATGGTCTTGAAGCAGTTGCGTGACTGGCTCGTGACATCTGATGGCATCGTCATCGTGGTGTAGTCGTAGCCGGTGGTTCCCGCGACGAAGGCGAACTCGCCATCGACCACGGCGCGGCTGTAGCCGGCGGTCTTCTCGAAGGGGGATCCGGTGGAGATCAGGCGACGGGACATGGGTTCGGCCTCGACTGAAAGGGGGAATTTCGTGGGGTTAAAGGGCGTTTCTCGGGCCTGCGCAACCCCAAAGGAATAGAGCTCAGCGCAGGCGCGACCGGGCGTTGCCGCTCAACGCGGCTTCGGTCGTCGCCATCATGGCGATCCCTTAGGCCGCGCGCGCCTCGAGGCCGCGAACTATCCTCCGTTTGGACAGGGCAGCTCCGGTCGGGACGATCATTCCCTCGGCGCCATCGAGCGCGCCGTCGGTGAACTCGATCGCCAGCAGGCGGTCGCGCTCGAACGGGCCGGGCAGGGCGAGCGCGCCGGTCTTCTCGGCCGAGAAGCCGAAGCGGGCGTAGTAGGGCGCGTCGCCGAGAAGGATGACGGCGGCATGCCCGCGCGCCCGGGCGGCGGCCAGCGCTTGATTCATCAGCGCGGCGCCGATCCCGAGCTCGCGGCAGGCAGGGTCCACCGCCAGCGGTCCGAGGACCAGAGCGGGCCTGCCTCCGGCGCTGACGTGCCACAGCCGCACGGTTCCCACGAGCTTGCCCTCGCGCGTCGCCGACAGGGCAAGGCCTGCGGCGGGCGCACGTCCGTCGCGCAGGCGCTGGCAGGTCCGGTCATGGCGGGTCTCGCCAAAACAGGCATCGAGCAGCGCTTCACGCATCGTGACGTCGGCAGCGCGTTCCGCACGGATCGCGAACGGAGCGGCTTCCGAAGAGAGGGCAATTTGTGGCTTCCGAGGAGCAGTCATGGCGCGTCAGTCCCCGCTTGAACCGGCGTGCGCGCAGCACGCCTGTCCAAGACGTCGTCAGATCGAAATGTCAGGGAAGGAGCCGGCAAGCCGGCTCCCGGGTTCGTCAGGCCTCAGAACGAGAGAGGCGGATCAGATGTGGCAAATCAGATGTGGTACGTCTTCAGCGGCGGGATGCCGTTGAACGCCACCGCCGAGTAGGTCGACGTATAGGCCCCGGTGCCTTCGATCAGCAGCTTGTCGCCGATCTCAAGCGTGACGGGAAGCGGATACGGCGTCTTCTCGTACAGCACGTCGGCGCTGTCGCAGGTCGGACCGGCGAGCACGCACGGGGTCATGTCCGCGCCGTCATGCGGGGTGCGGATGGCGTAGCGGATCGACTCGTCCATCGTCTCGGCGAGACCGCCGAACTTGCCGATGTCCAGGTAAACCCAGCGCACCTCGTCCTCGTCGCTCTTCTTCGAGATGAGCACGACCTCGGATTCGATGATGCCGGCGTTGCCCACCATGCCGCGGCCCGGCTCGATGATAGTCTCCGGAATCTGGTTGCCGAAGTGCTTGCGCAGCGCGCGGAAGATCGAGCGGCCGTAGGTCACGACCGGCGGCACGTCCTTCAGGTACTTGGTCGGGAAGCCGCCGCCCATGTTGACCATGGTCAGGTTGATGCCGCGCTCGGCGCAGTCGCGGAACACCTGCGAGGCCATCGCCAGCGCACGGTCCCACGCCTTCACCTTGCGCTGCTGCGAGCCGACATGGAAGGAGATGCCGCACGGCTCCAGGCCCAGGCGCTTGGCAACGTCGAGCACCTCGACGGCCATCTCCGGGTCGCAGCCGAACTTGCGCGACAGCGGCCATTCGGCGCCGGCGCAGTCATAGAGGATGCGGCAGAACACCTTCGCGCCGGGCGCGGCACGGGCGACCTTCTCGACTTCGGCGACGCAATCCACGGCGAAAAGCCGGATGCCGAGCGTGAAGGCGCGCGCGATGTCGCGCTCCTTCTTGATCGTGTTGCCGAAGGAGATGCGGTCGGGCGTCGCGCCGGCGGCCAGCGCCATCTCGATTTCGGCGACGGTCGCGGTGTCGAAGCAGGAGCCCATGGAGGCCAGCAGCGCCAGCACTTCCGGCGCCGGGTTCGCCTTGACGGCGTAGAACACGCGGCTGTCGGGCAGCGCCTTGGCGAAGGTCTGGTAATTGTCGCGCACGACCTCGAGGTCGACGACGAGGCACGGCTCGGTGTCGAGACCTTCCTTGCGGCGGTTGCGCAGGAATTCCTGGATACGTTCGGTCATGGCACTCTCCAACGGCCCCAGCGACAGGGTCCGTATCAACGTGACGTCGGATAAGAGCACTCCGGCCACATCGCGCGATGGAGGCGCGCTGAAGCCAAAGACTCAAACCAGACTGTGCTGCCGTGGATTGGTTGGGAGAGAATCCCGCCCGCACACCTGGCAATGAAGGACAAGCCTTTTCAGTAGCCCGCGCCGGCGTTGGAATGCCGGTAGAGACCAAAAAAGCCCGATCCGTCGTTGCTTTAAGTCGCGTCCCCCGTTGAGAGCGGGGTGCGCCGGTTCGCCTCCGGCTGCCAGTCACGGTTGCAAAAAGTGAAGTCACCTTCGACATGGCATCTCTTTGAGAGAGATGCTGGACGCTCCGGGTTTGCTTCGTCGTCTGACCGTCAAGTCTTGCGACCTTCAGTCTTCTGACTTCTGCACTTCCGAAGAGCCCCTCGGCTTCTTCACCCCTTGGCGGCTGTCCGGCCTCTTGTCCGGATACCTACCGACTGACACACGACCACAGGCACGTGCGAAATTGGGCAAGAGCGCACATAAGCGTTTTGACTCCGCTTCGCAAGAATTTTTTTAGGCTGCGGACAGAATTGCCTAACATCTGCTTGCGCGGTGTTGCGCGAGCGAAGCGGAAGATGAACGTGCGTTAAGTTTTCTGTGTCGCGCGTGTGTCCTTACGCCGCGCGACCGGGCGTCAGCGGCGCTTCGTGAAGGGCTCGACGCGCTGCGCTGCGCGGATGAACGCAGTCATCACCAGCACGCCGAGTGCGAACAGCACGGCTTGCAGGATGTGCGTGCCCTGGTCGCCGAGGCCGAACAGGATCGCAAGCGCCCAGCCGCCGGCGAAGGCCGCGCCGAACACCTCGGCGCCGATCAGGATGGCGGCGCTGATGACGGTGATGACGCTGGGCCAGGCGATCTGGCGGGAAGAGGAGGCGGGCGCGTTCATGAACTCAGGAGTCCCTAGGCTTCGAGGGCCGCAATGTCCCCGAAAAGGCGGCCGGGAGCAAGGGCAAATGGCCCAAAAAAGCCCCATCGCGTGCTATAGCTGGCCCCAACAAATCAGCTCAAAAATCGAGATTTGCGATGTCAGAACCCCGCCAGACTACGGACTCCGAGACCAATCCGCTGCTGAAGGCCTGGGTGACGCCGTTCGCGACCCCGCCCTTCGACGAGATCAAGCCGGAGCACTTCCTGCCGGCCTTCGAGCAGGCCTTCGCTGACCACTCCGCCGAGATCGCGGCAATCACCAACGATCCGGCCGCGGCCGACTTCGCCAACACCATCACGGCGCTGGAGCGTTCGGGCAAGCTGCTGAACAAGGTGGCGGCGGTGTTCTACGATCTCGTCTCGGCGCATTCCAACCCGGCCATCCTGGAGATCGACAAGGAGGTCTCCTTGCGGATGGCGCGGCACTGGAATCCGATCATGATGAACGCTGTGCTGTTTGGCCGCATCGCTCAACTGCACGAGAACCGCGCCTCTCTTGGTCTGTCGCCAGAGCAACTCCGCCTCCTTGAGCGCACCTACACCCGCTTCCATCGCTCCGGCGCCGGCCTTTCCGAGGAGGCCAAGAAGCGTATGGCGGAGATCAACGAAAAGCTCGCCCAGCTCGGCACGAGCTTCAGCCATCATCTGCTCGGCGACGAGCAGGAGTGGTTCATGGAGCTGGGGGAGGCCGACCGCGAGGGACTGCCCGAGAGCTTCGTCGCCGCCGCCAGGGCTGCGGCAGAAGAACGCGGCATGGCCGGCAAGGCCATCGTGACGCTGTCGCGCTCCTCGACCGAGCCGTTCTTGAAGAGCTCGGCCCGGCGCGACCTGCGCGAGAAGGTCTACAAGGCCTTCACGGCGCGCGGGGACAACGGCAATGCCAATGACAACAATGGGACCATCGTCGAGATCCTGAAGCTGCGCGAGGAGAGCGCCAAGCTGCTCGGCTATCCGACCTTTGCCGCCTACCGGCTCGAGGATTCCATGGCCAAGACGCCCGACGCCGTGCGCGGCCTGTTCGAGCGGGTCTGGAAGCCGGCCCGTGCCCGGGCGCTCGCCGACCGCGACGAGATGCAGGCGCTGATCACGGCGGAGGGCGGCAATTTCAAGCTCGCGCCCTGGGACTGGCGCTTCTACGCCGAGAAGCTCCGCCTCCAGCGCGCCAATTTCGACGATGCCGCGATCAAGCCGTATCTCACGCTCGACCACATGATCGCCGCGGCCTTCGACTGCGCCACGCGCCTGTTCGGCATCACCTTCGAGGAGCGCAAGGACGTGCCGGCCTGGCACCCGGACGTCCGGGTCTGGGAGGTCAAGGGGCCGGACGGCAAGCACAAGGCACTGTTCTACGGCGACTACTATGCCCGGCCGTCAAAGCGCTCCGGCGCCTGGATGACCTCGCTGCGCGACCAGCAGAAGCTCGACGGCGAGATCGCGCCGCTCGTCATCAATGTCTGCAACTTCGCCAAGGGCGCCAATGGCGAGCCCTCGCTGCTGTCGCCCGACGATGCCCGCACCCTGTTCCACGAGTTCGGCCATGGCCTGCACGGCATGCTCTCCAACGTGACCTACCCGTCGCTGTCGGGCACGTCGGTGTTCACCGACTTCGTCGAGCTGCCCTCCCAGCTCTACGAGCACTGGCAGGAGCGGCCCGAGGTGCTGCAGCAGTTCGCCCGCCACTACCAGACCGGCGAGCCGCTGCCGGACGATTTGCTGCAGCGCTTCCTCGCCGCACGAAAGTTCAACCAGGGCTTTGCCACGGTCGAGTTCGTCTCCTCGGCCCTGGTCGATCTCGAATTCCACACCCAGCCGGCCGCCGCCGCGCAGGATGTCCGCGCCTTCGAGAAGAAGGAGCTGGAGAAGATCGGCATGCCCGAGGAGATCTCGCTGCGTCACCGACCCACCCAGTTCGGCCACATCTTCTCCGGCGATCACTATGCCGCCGGCTATTACAGCTACATGTGGTCCGAGGTGATGGACGCCGACGCCTTCGGCGCCTTCGAGGAGGCCGGCAACATCTTCGATCCTGATGTCGCCAAGCGCCTGCACGACGACATCTACTCCTCAGGCGGATCGGTCGATCCCGAGGCCGCCTATGAAGCCTTCCGCGGCCGCCCGCCCGAGCCCAACGCGCTGCTCCGCCGCCGCGGCCTGCTCGACGCCCCGAAGGCGGCCTGATGGGCATGCGCGCCCTGTTCGGCCTGCTGCTTGCCGCCGGCCTCACGCTCGCGGCCAGCGCGGCGCGCGCGCATCCGCATGTCTGGATCACCGCGACCAGTGAGCTGCTTTACGCTCCGGACGGCACCATCACCGGTGTGCGCCACGCCTGGACTTTCGACGACATGTTCTCGGCCTATGCGGTGCAGGGGCTCGAGAGCAAGACCAAGGGCGCCTACACCCGCGAGGAGCTGGTGCCGCTGGCGCAGACCAATGTGGAGTCGCTGAAGGAATACGCCTACTTCACCTTCGCGCGAGCCGACGGCAAGAAGGAGCGGTTTAATGAGCCGATCGACTACTTCCTCGACTACAAGGATACGGTGCTGACCCTGCACTTCACGCTGCCGCTGAAGAACCCGGTCAAACCCAAGCAACTGGTGCTCGAAGTGTTCGACCGTTCCTTCTTCATCGACTTCCAGATGGCCAAGGACAATCCGGTCAAGCTGGTCGGCGCGCCCGCCGGCTGCCAGATGAAGCTCGATCGGCCCAGCGACGGCTCCGCCACCGCGCAGAAGCTCAACGAGCAGACCTTCCTGAACGGCGAGAACTCGAATTTCGGCATGATGTTCGCCAACAAGATCACGGTGGATTGCCCTTGATCAGTCGTCTTCAGTCTCCGCTCGCCCGCGGGCTGTTCGTCTGCGCCGCTGTCGTCGTCGTGCTGGGCGTGGCCGATGCCGCGCTCCACGATCTCCTCGCGCAAAACCCCTTCGGCGCGCCGCGCCCGGCGCAGGCCGCCGAGCCCGAGGCCAGCGGGATCATCGGCTGGCTGCTGGCAAAGCAGTCGGAATTCTATCGCCAGATGTCGGCGACGATCCGCGCCGCCAAGTCCGACGGCTCGGCGGTGTGGACGCTGCTGTTCATCTCGTTCGCCTACGGCATCTTTCACGCTGCCGGCCCGGGCCACGGCAAGGCGGTGATCGCCTCCTATCTCGTCGCCAACCGCGAGACCGCGCGGCGCGGCATCGCGCTCTCGTTCGCGTCTGCCCTGATGCAGTCGCTGGTCGCGATCCTGATCGTCGGCATCTCGGCCTGGATCCTGAACGCGACCGCCAAGACCATGTGCAAGGCGGAAGGCGCGATCGAGATCGCGAGCTATGCCCTGATCGCGCTGTTCGGCCTGCGCCTCGTCTGGGTCAAGGGCCGCACCTTCATCCGCGCGCTGCAGGCGGCCCAGCCGGTGCCGGCGATCGCCGGCGTGCCGCACGACCATCATGATCACGGCCAGCACCATCACGATGCGCACGATCATCATGACCATGATCATCATCACCACGATCATCGCGACCACGCGCACGCCCATCATCATGGCGGGCACGATCATGTCCATGACGAGCATTGCGGCCATTCCCACGGCCCCACGCCGAGCGAGCTCGCCGGCCCCGGCGGCTGGCGGCGCGGCTTTGCGGCCATCCTCACCGTCGGCATCCGCCCCTGCTCGGGTGCGATCCTGGTTCTGGTGTTTGCGCTCGCCCAGGGCCTGTTCTGGGCCGGCATCGCCGCGACCTTCCTGATGGGCCTCGGCACCGCGATCACGGTCGCCGCCATCGCGGTCGTCGCCGTCTCCGCCAAGGATATCGCGCAGCGCCTCAGCGCCGGCCGCGACGGCGGCGGCGCGCTGTTCATGCGCGGCATCGAATTTGCCGCGGCCGCCGTCGTGCTGCTGTTCGGCACGGGCCTGCTGTTCGGCTACATCGCGGCTGAACGGACGACGTGTTTCTAGGCCGAGAGCTTCGTAGCCCGGATGGAGCGCAGCGCAATCCGGGACAGTGCTGTCGCGGAAAGGCCCCGGATTACGCTGCGCTCCATCCGGGCTACGACGGCACCTTTGCGAACCCCCCTCCGGTCGGCTATTCAATTCCTCAAACGAACAAGAACAGTCGGGGGTTTCCATGTCGCGCGAAAACTTCTGGTTCTTTCATCCATTCCGGGTGCGCTATTCCGAGATCGACGGCCAGGGCGTCGTCTTCAACGCGCACTATCTGACCTATTTCGACACCACCATCACCGAATATTTCCGCGCGCTGGGGTTCGACCAATACGCGGACGCGCAGGCGAGCGGCATCGATTTCCACGTCGTCAAATCAGTGATCGAATACAAGGCGCCGGTCCGGTTCGACTGGGAACTCGACGTCGGCGCGCGCGTGGCGCGGATCGGCAATTCGAGCCTCGTCTTCGAGCTCGCCATTTTCCGGAAAGGCGGCACGGATGCGTTGGTGACCGGCGAGATCGTGTGGGTCTACACCAACCAGGAGACCCATCGTCCGGTCACGATCCCGGCATCGATGCGGGCGCTGATCGCGACGCGGGAGCGTCATCTGTCGGTGTGAGATCGCCTCACACCGGCAAGAAGCGCTTCAAGGCCGGCATGAAGAAGATCCCGAGATTGATCGCAAAGCCGATGCTCCAGAGGATCGAGCGCAAGGTCGGGCGATTGCCGAGATAAGTCAGCACATAGGCGACCCGGACGATCAGGAACAGCGCGGCGAGCTCGTCGATCAGCCGCTGCGGCGAGTCCCTGTATTCGGCGAGCAGGACGGCGAAGGCGAAGAAGGGCCAGGTCTCGATACCGTTCTGATGGGCGCCCAGCGCGCGCTGTGCGATGGCCTCCTCATAGAAGGCGGGATCGCGCGGGCGTGAATTGTCGAACCCGCGAAACCTGATCCATTTGATCGCGGCGATCGTCGCCAGATAGAGCAGCAGCGCCCCGAATACGCACCATTCCGCGAGCGTCATCTTCCCTCCCCCGCTTGAGGCGGACCCTAGCGAAACCGGGCTCATCTTGACAAGTTCGGTGCAACGCGCGACGCAACTGGCCATGACGACCGCAGCCCCCCTCGCGACCGCGAAGCCGACCCTCCAGTCCAGCCAGCCGCGCGTCGGCGTGCTTCTGGTCAATCTCGGCACGCCCGATACGGCCGATGCGCCGGGCGTGCGGGTGTACCTCAAGGAATTCCTCTCCGACGCCCGCGTTATCGAGGACCAGGGCCTTGTCTGGAAGTTCGTCCTGAACGGGATCATCCTGCGCAGCCGTCCCCGCACCAAGGCGCTCGACTACCAGAAGATCTGGAACAACGAGAAGAACGAGTCGCCGCTGAAGACGATCACGCGCTCGCAGAGCGACAAGCTCGCCGACGCATTGTCCGATAGCGCGCATGTCGCGGTGGACTGGGCGATGCGCTACGGCAATCCCTCGATCAAGTCGGGCATCGACGCGCTGATCGCGAAGGGGTGCGAGCGCGTCCTCGCCGTTCCGCTCTATCCGCAATATTCCGCCTCGACTTCGGCGACGGTCTGCGACGAGGTGTTCCGCGTGCTCGCCCGTCTGCGCAACCAGCCGACGCTGCGGGTGACGCCGCCTTATTACGAGGACGAGCCCTATATCGAGGCGCTCGCGGTCTCGATCGAGACGCATCTGGCGACGCTGCCGTTCAAGCCCGAGCTGATCGTGGCGTCCTTCCACGGCATGCCGAAATCCTATGTCGACAAGGGCGATCCCTATCAGGGCCATTGCATCGCCACGACCGAGGCGCTGCGCCGCCGGCTCGGCATGGACGAGACAAAATTGTTGCTGACCTTCCAGTCGCGTTTCGGCAATGACGAGTGGCTTCAGCCCTACACCGACAAGACCATGGAGCGGCTCGCCAAGGAAGGCGTGCGCCGCATCGCGGTGGTGACGCCGGGCTTTTCCGCCGATTGCCTCGAGACGCTGGAGGAGATCGCGCAGGAGAATGCCGAGATCTTCAAGCACAATGGCGGCGAGCAGTTTTCCGCGATCCCCTGTCTCAATGACAGCGATCCCGGCATGGACGTGATCCGCACCCTTGTGCTGCGCGAGCTTCAGGGCTGGATCTGATGTGCCTGGATCTGATGGTGTCTCCCATGAACCGCCGCGAATGCCTGGCGCTTCTTGGGACGATCGCCGCGCTGCCTCCCCCCGTGTTGGCGCAGCAGCCGAATGCGGCACGCAGGGTCGGCGTGCTCTCGGTCATCGCCTCCGACGAGGTGATCGGCCAGGCGCGCCTTTCCGAGGCGCTCGCCGCCCATGGCTGGAATGAGCAGGACAATCTCAAGGTCGACTGGCGCAGCGGCGCCGGCGATCGCGCGCGCATCGCCCGGCTTGCCGACGAGCTGATCGCGCTCAAGCCCGACATCCTGCTCGCGCTCGGCACGCCCTCGGTGGAGGAGCTGCGCCAGCGCACCACGACGATCCCGATCGTGTTCGCCGTGGTCACCGATCCCGTCAGCCAGGGCTTTGTGAAAAACCTCGCGCATCCCGGCGGCAACATCACCGGCTTCACCGATTATGACGGCCCGCTGGCCGGCAAATGGCTGGAGATGCTGACGCAGGTCACGCCGAAGGTGTCCCGCGTCTTCGTCGTCTACAATCCCGCCACCGCGCCGTTCGCGCCCTTGATGCTGCGCACGATCGAGGATGCCGCGCGCACCCTGCATGTGAACGTCGAGCCCGCGCCGGTGCAGGACGCCGCCTCCATCGCCGCGCTTGCTTCGCGCAAGGACGGCGGCCTGCTGATCCTGCCGGACTTCTTCACCATGGCCAACCGCGCGCCGCTGCTCGCGGCGATCCATGAAGCGCGCATGCCTGCGGTGTTCTGGAGCCGCGCCTTCGTCGAGGAGGGCGGGCTGATGTCCTACAGCACCGATAGTGCCGAGCAGCTCCGCCGCGCCGCCAGCTACATCGACCGCATCCTGAAGGGTGCGCAGGCCGCCGACCTGCCGGTGCAGAACCCCACCAAGCTCGATCTGGCGGTCAATCTGAAGACGGCAAAGGCGATCGGCGTCACGCTCTCCCCGGGCCTGCTCGCAATCGCGAACGACGTCATCGAGTGAGGCTGTCCGTGGCGGACGGCATCTCAGGATTCGTTAACTTTCGCTGCTAGGTCTGCGCCTGCGCGCTTTCAAGAGCCTTCCGCAAATACATATCGCGGCCGTTTCCTTCCTCTCCGCCTTGTGCAGAATCGCGCAGATACCGACGTGAATCGCGACCGCTGAACCGGTTGGGTCGTGATCCCGACCAATGACAGCGCCGGAAAAGGCCTTTTGCCGGCTTCTTTTCCGCCTTGGAGGAAATATGAGCGGTTTCGACATTTTCGCGATTGTTCTGGTGCTGCTCGTCATCGTCACGCTGATCGCCGGCGTGAAGACGGTGCCGCAGGGCTATGACTGGACCATCGAACGTTTCGGCAAATACACCCAGACGCTGAGCCCCGGGCTCAACCTGATCGTGCCCTATTTCGATCGCGTTGGGCGCAAGATCAACATGATGGAGCAGGTGATCGACATTCCCGAGCAGGAGGTTATCACCAAGGACAACGCCACCGTGACGGTGGACGGCGTCGCCTTCTTCCAGGTGTTCGATGCGGCCAAGGCAAGCTACGAGGTCGCCAATCTGACGCAGGCGATCACGGTTTTGACCATGACCAACATCCGCTCGGTGATGGGCTCGATGGATCTCGACCAGGTGCTGTCACATCGCGACGAGATCAACGAGCGCCTGCTGCGCGTCGTCGACGCCGCGGTCTCGCCGTGGGGCGTCAAGGTCAACCGCATCGAGATCAAGGACATCGTGCCGCCGGCCGACCTCGTCGAAGCCATGGGCCGGCAGATGAAGGCCGAGCGCGTCAAGCGCGCCGACATTCTCGCCGCCGAAGGCCAGCGCCAGTCGGAGATCCTGCGCGCCGAGGGTGCCAAGCAGGGCCAGATTCTTCAGGCCGAAGGTCGCCGCGAAGCCGCCTTCCGCGACGCCGAGGCGCGTGAGCGCCTGGCCGAAGCCGAGGCGAAGGCGACGCTGGCGGTGTCGGAGGCCATCGGCAAGGGCGATGTCGCCGCGCTGAACTATTTCATCGCCGACAAGTACATCAAGGCGTTCGGCCAGTTCGCGGACGCGCCCAACCAGAAGATCATCATGCTGCCGATGGAGGCGACCAGCATGCTCGGCTCGCTCGCCGGCATCGGCGAGATCGCCAAGGCCACGTTCGGCGAGAGCGCGGCGTCCGCGGCCGCTGCGGCCCGTCGCACCGGCTCAGTGCCACCGACCGGACCGACGCCGCCGGCAGTGCCGCCGCGGCAGGGGTAAGGAACGGCGCATGATTTTCCGCTAAGATCGTGCGCCAATATCAAGAGGTCGTGTCATGACCGACATGTTCGTATCGCTCGGCACCTGGAACTGGCTGATCTTCGGTTTCGTCCTGATGGCGCTGGAGACGGTGGCGCCGGGTGTCTTCCTGTTCTGGCTCGGGTTAGCTGCGCTGCTCGTCGGCCTGATCTCGTTCATCGTGGCCATGTCCTGGCAGATCCAGCTCGTGATGTTCGCGATCTTCGCCGCCGCCGCCGTGCCGGTGTGGCGCCGCCTCGCCCGGCCGAAGCTGGATGCCAGCACCAGTCCCTTCCTCAACAAGCGCACCGAGGCGCTGCTCGGCCGCGAGTTCACGCTGGAGAAGCCGATCATCGACGGCAGCGGCACCGTGCGCATCGGCGACACGGTCTGGCGCGTCGCCGGCCCGGATACGCCGGCGGGAACGAAGGTGAAAGTGGTGCAGGTCGACGGCGCCAATCTGACGGTGGCGGCGGCGTAATCCGCCGTCATTGCGAGCGAAGCGACGCAATCCAGAAACGTTCCGCGGAGACAGCCTGGATTGCTTCGCTTCGCTCGCAATGACGAGTCCGTTGAGACGACATCGCGAGACTCAGGCACCGCTCTTGCTGCGCCACCTTTCCGCAAACCGGTGCAGCGGCATGAACATCTCGCACAACTCTCGCCCCAGCGCCGTCAGTCCATAACCCCCGCCGTCGCCGAGCTCCACGAACCCGGCCTCGCGCAGCTCCGTCAGCCGTGCCTGCAGCACTGTCGGTGAAGCCTCATCGCAAGCCGTGCGTAGCGCGCGGGAGGTGAGGGGCTCGCCGCGTAGCTCCCACAATATTCGCAGGCTCCAGCGCCGGCCGAGCAGATCGAGCAGCGCCATGACCGGCCGCCCGGTGCGCGAGCCGCGGACGTTCCCTGATGCCGCCTGTTTTGCCATCGCTGCCCTCTTGCGTCGCGCTACATATAATGTAGCATATTGCTACGGTAAATGTAGCAACGGAAACAGCCCATGTCCCAGGCCACGGCGCGCATCGCCCCGCTCGATCCACCTTATCCCCCGGAGATCCAGGCGCAGTTCGACCGCATCATGCGCGGCGCACCGCCGCTGATGCTGTTCCGGGTAATGGCGGGCCACGCCCGCGCCTGGGACAAGTTCCGCGCCGGCGGGCTACTCGATCCCGGGCCGCTGTCGCTCCGTCAGCGCGAGATCGTCATCGACCGCACCTGCGCGCTGAACCGATGCGAATATGAATGGGGCGTGCATGTCGCGATTTTTGCGGGGCCGGCAAAGCTGACCGAGGACGAGGTTCGCGCGACCGTCGCGGGCGATGCGACGTCACCGTGCTGGTCGCCGGCCGAGCAGGCGCTGATTGCGGCCGTCGATGCGCTGCATCACCGCGCGACGCTGAGCGATGACGAGTTCGCCGCGCTGTCGGCGCATTACGACGAGGCGCAGATTTTGGAGATCATGCTGCTGTGCGGCTTCTACCGCACGGTGTCGTATCTGGCGAACGGGCTGAGATTGCCGTTGGAGGAGGGGGCGGCGCGGTTTCCGGCGTAGGTCTCGTCATTGCGAGGAGCGAAGCGACGAAGCAATCCCGAATCTCTCCGTAGGGCAGTCTGGATTGCTTCGCTGCGCTCGCAATGACGGAGGAGAGGACGCGTGCCTTAAGCCACGCCCGCCCGCAGCAGATCGTGCAGGTGCACGATGCCCACCACCTTATCGGCTTCCGTCACCACCAGTATGGTGATCTTGCGCGTGTTCAGCACCTCGATCATCTCGCTCGCGAGCATCGAGGGCGGCACGGTCTTCGGCTGCCTGGTCATGATGTCGTCGACCGACACCGTCAGCAGATCGGGCCGCATGTGGCGGCGCAGATCGCCGTCGGTGATGATGCCCGCAACCCCGCCGGCTTCATCGACGATGCAGACGCAGCCAAGCCCCTTGGCCGACATCTCCATCACCGCATCCGACATCTTGGTGCCGAGCGGCTTGAGCGGAATCTCCGCGCCGGTGCGCATGTAGTCGCGGACGAATTTCAGCATCGCGCCCAGCTTGCCGCCGGGGTGGAAATGCGCGAATTCCAGCGCGGTGAAGCCGCGGCCTTCGAGCAGCGCGATCGCGATGGCATCGCCGATCGCGACCTGCATCATCGTCGACGTCGTCGGCGCCAGATTGTGCGGGCAGGCCTCGCGCGCCTTCGGCAGCTCGATCACGATGTCGGCGGCCTGTCCGAGCGAGGAGGCCGCATTCGACGTCACCGCGATCATCGGAATCGCGAAGCGCGCCGAATAGTTCACCAGCGTCTTCATCTCCGGCTGCTCGCCGGACCAGGACAGCGCCATGATGACGTCGTCCGTGGTGATCATGCCGAGGTCGCCATGGGCGGCTTCGGCGGTGTGGACGAAGAAGGCGGGCGTGCCGGTCGAGGCCAAGGTCGCCGCGATCTTGCGCGCCATGTGGCCGGACTTGCCGAGCCCGGTGACGATGACGCGGCCCTTGGCGTTGCGGATCAGGTCGATCGCCTTGGCAAACGGCTCGCCCAGCGGGCCGCGCAGGGCGGCGGCGAGCGCGTTGATGCCGCCGCTCTCCGTCTCCAGGGTGCGGAGCGCGGATTCGACGCTGTCAGGGGTGGGGCCGGATGATTGGGTCATCAGCGGTTTCGAGCTCGGCATATTCAGGTCCAGGGAGGAGGGCGTTCGTTGGTCTGCTGCTTAGCACGCCCGGGCGGGCGAGGCGACGAGAGCCCCTAATGCCCTCAACCGGTCATTAACCATAATTGTTTTAACTCCATTAACGATGGTTCCGCCAGCCGGCGGGAACCATCATGAAAGTGTTTGAATTCGTTGGGGTAATTCCATCGTGGGGTCGTCTCCAGGCACCGGCCGGAGCAAACGCGCGCATTTCCTGAGCGCGGCTTTGCCATGTCTGGCGCTGACGGCCCTCGGAGGCGGTCCGGTGGCCGCCCAGAGCCTCACGCCCGACCTGTTCAATCCCAACCGCGGCGGCTTTGCCGCGCCCGACACGCTGCCGACGCGCCGCACGGCGGGCGTGCCGCAGGCACCGTCCGATGCGCTGCCGACGCTGCCGGATCCCAATGCCGATCCGCGCACGCGTCAGCAGCAGCAACAGGCGCCCGCGCCCTCGCGCGTCGGCCAGGTCCCGACCTACGGCCTGCCGGCCGCCAACGGTGCCAGCGGGTCCGGCTACGACTCGCTGAACCGCAAGCGGCAGCAGCCAAAGCTCTATCCCGGCCAGGCCAAGCCGAAGCGCCCGCTCGGGCCCGGCTCGGCGCCGCCGCCCGCAACGCCGGTGACGATGCTCGGTCCACCGCGCATCGCGCCGCCGCCGTCCGAGACCGCGCACAAGCCGCCGGTGCCGCCGGCGATGGCCGGCAACGTGCCCGGCCAGCCGCTCCGCCGCCGCCTCAGGGCCGACGACGACGCGTTCGGCGCGGTCGGCGATTATGCCGGCAGCTTCCTGATCAAGGGCGGGCTCGAGCTTTCCACCGGCTACGACACCAACCCGGCGCGCCTGAGCAAGCCGGTCGGCTCGCCGGTCATCGTCGTCGCGCCTGACTTGCTCGTGCAGTCCGACTGGGAGCGCCACGCGCTGGTCGCCGATCTGCGCGGCTCGTTCTCGGGCTACACCAACAACATGCCGGCGACGATCGATGGCTTTGCCTCGCCCTCTCCGGTCGATATCAATCGCCCCGATTTCACCGGCCATGTCGACGGCCGCCTCGACGTCGACCGCGATCTCAAGCTGACCTCGCAACTCCGCCTGCGGATCGCCACCGACAATCCCGGCAGCCCGAACGTGCAGGCCGGCCTGCAGAAATATCCAATTTACGCCAGCTACGGCACGACCCTCGGCTTCGACCAGACCTTCAACCGCTTCCAGGTCGCCGCCGGCGCCACCATCGATCGCACCGCCTACACGGATTCGAAACTCACCGACGGTTCGACCTTCAGCAACAACGACCGCGACTTCAACCAGTATGGCGGCGTCGGGCGCTTCTCCTACGAGCTCAAGCCCGGGCTGAAGCCGTTCGTCGAGATCGAGGGCGACACCCGCGTGCACGACCAGCCCGCCGACCGCAACGGCTACTTCCGCGATTCAAACGGCGGCTATGCCAAGGTCGGCTCGTCGTTCGAGTTCTCGCGCATCCTCACCGGCGAGGTCTCGATCGGCTATGCCGCGCGCAATTATGTCGACCCGCGCCTCAGCCAGCTCTCGGGCTTCCTCACCGCGGGCTCGCTGATCTGGAACGCGAGCGGCCTGACCACGGTGAAATTCTTCACCGACACGCAGATCAACGAGACCACGATCCCCGGCTCATCCGGCGTGCTGGTGCACACCTACGCCGCCGAAGTCGATCACGATTTCCGCCGCTGGCTCACCGCAATCGGCAAGTTCACCTACGGCACCTACGATTACCAGAACCAGGGTCGCAACGACAAAACCTACTCGCTCGAAGGCAATTTGATCTACAAGCTCAACCGCAACATCTGGATCAAGGGCACGCTGCGTCACGACATCCTGGATTCGAACCAGCCGGGCTCGAGCTCGCAGGGGACGGTGGTGATGGTTGGGGTGAGGCTGCAGAATTAGTACGCCTGCCCCACGCGTATTCGGTACGACAAGACGCCCGGTCATTCCGGGTCGCGCGAAGCGCGAGCCCGGAATCTATCTATCCACGAACATTGAGGCCCGATGGATTCCGGGCTCGCGCCAAGTGGCGCGCCCCGGAATGACGGTGTGGCGGCGAACCTACCGCGGCAGATCCGTCTTCCCCATCAGGAACGTGTCGATCGACCGTGCACACAGCCGGCCTTCACGGATCGCCCACACCACCAGCGATTGCCCGCGGCGCATGTCGCCGGCCGTAAACACGTTCGGACGCGAGGTCTGGTAGTCGAGCGTGTTGGCCTTGACGTTGCCGCGCGGGTCGAGATCCACCGAGAGCAGCTTGAGCAGGCCCTCGTGCACGGGATGGACGAAGCCCATGGCGAGCAGGACGAGCTCGGCGTCGAGCTCGAACTCGGTGCCGGCGATCGGCTTGAACTTGTCGTCGACGCGGACGCAGTGCAGCTTCTTGACCTGTCCGTTCTCGCCCGTGAACTTCTGGGTCAGCACGGCGTATTCGCGGACCGCGCCTTCGGCCTGGCTGGAGGAGGTGCGCATCTTCAGCGGCCAGTTCGGCCACGTCAGGCCCTTGTTCTCGCGCTCCGGCGGGGCGGGCATGATCTCGAGCTGGGTCACCGACAGCGCGCCTTGGCGCAGCGAGGTGCCGATGCAGTCGGAGCCGGTGTCGCCGCCGCCGATGACGACGACATGCTTGCCGCCGGCCAGAATCTCTTGGACGCCGTTCAGCGGCTCGCTGGAGACACGGCGGTTCTGCTGCGGCAGGAAGTCCATGGCGTAGTGGATGCCCTGGAGATCGCGGCCGGGGATCGGCAGGTCGCGCGGGGCTTCCGCACCGCCGGTCAGTGCGATCGCGTCGTACTCGTTGAGCATCTCGCGCGGATCGACATTGCCGTCAGCGCCGACATGGCTGTTGTAGTGGAAGGTGACGCCTTCGCCTTCCATCTGCTTGACGCGGCGGTCGATGATGCCCTTCTCCATCTTGAAGTCGGGGATGCCGTAGCGGAGCAGGCCACCGGCCTTGGCGTACTTCTCGAACAGGTGCACGTCGTGGCCGGCGCGCGCGAGCTGCTGGGCGCAGGCCATGCCGGCCGGACCCGAGCCGATCACCGCGACCTTCTTGCCGGTCTTGACCGCTGCGACCTCAGGCTTCAGCCAGCCATTGTCCCAGGCGCGGTCGACGATCGCGCATTCGATCGTCTTGATGGTAACAGGGTTGTCGTCGATGTTGAGCGTGCAGGAGGCCTCGCACGGCGCAGGACAAATGCGGCCGGTGAACTCCGGGAAGTTGTTGGTCGAGTGCAGGTTGCGCGAGGCTTCTTCCCAATTGCCCTGATAGACGAGGTCGTTGAAATCGGGGATCTGGTTGTTGACCGGGCAGCCGGGCGTGCCGGGCGCGACCGAGCCGGTGCCGTGGCAATAGGGAATGCCGCAGTTCATGCAGCGCGCGGCCTGGTCGCGCGTTTCCTTCTCGCTCAAGGGAACGACGAACTCGTTGTAATGCTTCACGCGCTCGGCGACCGGGGTGTACTTGCGGTCGTGCCGTTCGATTTCGAGAAAACCCGTGATCTTGCCCATTAAACTCGAAGTCCCTGCCGCTTAAATTCGTTTTGTTTCTTCTCGTCGTCATTGCGAGGAGCTCGTGACAAAATTGCTAGGCAATTTTGCACTGTAGCGACGAAGCAATCCAGTCTGCATCAAGGAAGAAAGTCTGGATTGCTTCGCTTCGCTCGCAATGACGGGGTGTGATTGCCTTACGCCCCGATCGCGATTTTCGGCTCGGCGTCCGCATTCGCGACCATTTCGCGCAGCGCGCGCCGGTACTCGACCGGCATCACCTTGCGGAATTTGGGCAGCCAGTCCTTCCAATTGGCAAGGATGTCTGCGGCGCGCTTGGAGCCGGTCGCCTTGGCGTGGCGCGAGATCAGGACGTGCAGCCGCTCGACGTCGGAGTCGAGCAGGTTCTTGAACACGTCGACCCGGCCGTGCGCCTCGAGGTCACCGGCGTGGTTATAGGTGCCGGCGTTGATCAGCTCTTCCGATAGCACCGGCTCGAGCTCGACCATCGCCATGTTGCACAGCTTGTCGAAGTCGCCGGTCTCGTCGAGCACGTAGGCGATGCCGCCGGACATGCCGGCCGCGAAGTTGCGCCCGGTCTTGCCGAGCACCACCACGATGCCGCCGGTCATGTATTCGCAGCAATGATCGCCCGCGCCTTCGACGACGGCCACGGCACCCGAGTTACGAACGGCGAAACGCTCGCCGGCGATGCCGCGGAAGTAGCACTCGCCCTCGATCGCGCCGTACATCACGGTGTTGCCGACGATGATGCTCTCTTCCGGGACGATCGCGGAGTTCTTCGGCGGCTTGACGATGATCTTGCCGCCCGAGAGGCCCTTGCCGACATAGTCGTTGCCTTCACCCTCGAGCTCGAAGGTGACGCCATGGGCGAGCCACGCGCCGAAGGCCTGGCCCGCGGTGCCCTTGAGCCCGACATGGATGGTGTCGTGCGGCAGGCCGGCATGGCCATAGATCTTGGCGACCGCGCCCGACAGCATCGCACCTGCGGAGCGGTTGGTGCTGTTGATCGTGGCCTCGATCTTCACCGGCGCGCCGCGGTCGAGCGCAGGCTGCGCCTTCTCGATCAGCGTGCGGTCGAGCACCGCCTCCAGATGATGGTTCTGGCGTTCGGAGTGATAGATCTTCTGGCCCTT
The DNA here is from genome assembly GCF_054185225.1 of Bradyrhizobium sp. 18BD. NCBI lineage: Bacteria > Pseudomonadati > Pseudomonadota > Alphaproteobacteria > Hyphomicrobiales > Nitrobacteraceae > Bradyrhizobium > Bradyrhizobium sp. 18BD. Next base: position 72,927 of record NZ_JAVAYL010000012.1, read on the forward strand.
CTCTTCCTTCTGCTTGACGAACAGCTTCGAGAAATCGAGGCCCTTGGCCTTCCAGTGCGCGACCAGCTTGGTCTGGTCGAGCAGCTGAACCTGGCCGATCATCTCGTTGAAGGTCCTGAAGCCGAGCGAGGCCATGATCTCGCGGACTTCCTCCGCGACGAAGAAGAAGTAGTTGATCACGTGCTCGGGCTGGCCGGTGAAGCGCTTGCGCAGGACGGGATCTTGCGTGGCGACGCCGACCGGGCAGGTGTTGAGATGGCACTTGCGCATCATGATGCAGCCGGCCGCAATCAAGGGGGCGGTGGCGAAGCCGAACTCGTCGGCGCCGAGCAGTGCGCCGATCACGACGTCACGGCCGGTGCGGAAGCCGCCGTCGACCTGGACCACGATGCGGCTGCGCAGCCGCTCGCGCACCAGCGTCTGGTGGGTCTCGGCAAGGCCGATCTCCCAGGGCGAGCCGGCATGCTTGATCGAGGTCAGCGGCGAAGCGCCGGTGCCGCCCTCGAAGCCCGCGATGGTGACATGGTCGGCACGCGCCTTGGCGACGCCCGCGGCGACCGTGCCGACGCCGATCTCGGAGACGAGCTTGACCGACACGTCGCCCGTCGGGTTGACGTTCTTGAGGTCGTAGATGAGCTGCGCGAGGTCCTCGATCGAGTAGATGTCGTGGTGCGGCGGCGGCGAGATCAGGCCGACGCCCGGGGTCGAATGACGCACCTTGGCGATGGTCGCGTCGACCTTGTGGCCGGGCAGCTGGCCGCCTTCGCCGGGCTTGGCACCCTGCGCCATCTTGATCTGCATCATGTCGGAGTTGACGAGATACTCCGTGGTGACGCCGAAGCGGCCCGAGGCCACCTGCTTGATCGCCGAGCGCATGGAATCGCCGTTCGGCATCGGCTTGAAGCGGTCGGCTTCCTCGCCGCCTTCACCGGTGTTCGACTTGCCGCCGATCCGATTCATGGCGATCGCCAATGTCGTGTGTGCCTCGCGCGAGATCGAGCCGAAGCTCATCGCGCCGGTGGCGAAACGCTTGACGATGTCCTTGGCCGGCTCGACCTGGTCGAGCGGGACGGGCTTGCGCTTCTCCTCGTCGGCATTCTTGATCCGGAACAAGCCGCGCAGCGTCAGCAGGCGCTCGGACTGCTCGTTGAGGATCTTGGCGAAGGCGCGATAGCGCTCCAGCGAATTGCCGCGCGCGGCGTGCTGCAGCAGTCCGACCGATTCCGCGGTCCAGGCATGGTCCTCGCCGCGGCTGCGATAGGCATATTCGCCGCCGACATCGAGCGCGGTCTTGTAGACCTGCGCCTCGCCGAACGCATCCGCATGACGGCGCACGGCTTCTTCGGCGATCTCGGCAAGGCCGACGCCCTCAACGCGGGTGTGGGTGCCGGCGAAGAACTTCGTAACGAAGTCAGCCTTGAGGCCGACCGCGTCGAAGATCTGCGCGCCGCAATAGGACTGGTAGGTCGAGATGCCCATCTTGGACATCACCTTCAGCAGGCCCTTGCCGATCGACTTGATGTAGCGCTTGACGATCTCGTAGTCGTCGAGCGAGCCGGGCAGGCGGTCCTTCATCGCGACGATGGTTTCGAACGCGAGGTACGGATTGATCGCTTCGGCGCCGTAGCCGGCGAGGCAGGCGAAGTGATGCACTTCGCGCGGCTCACCGGATTCGACGACGAGGCCGACCGAGGTGCGCAGGCCAGTGCGGATCAGGTGATGATGCACGGCGGCGCAGGCCAGCAGCGACGGGATCGGAACCCGGTCGGTGCCGACCATGCGGTCGGACAGGATGATGATGTTGACGCCCTCGCGCACTGCGCTCTCGGCGCGCGCGCAGAGCTCGTCGAGCACCTGGTCCATGCCGGCTGCACCAAGACCGGCGTGGAAGGTGGTGTCCAGCGTGCGCGACTTGAAGTGCGACTCGGCGACCTCAGAGATCGAGCGGATCTTTTCGAGATCTGCGTCGGTCAGGATCGGCTGGCGCGCTTCGAGGCGCTTGGTGGTGGCAAGGCCCTGCAGGTCGAACAGGTTCGGCCGCGGTCCGATGATGGAGACGAGGCTCATCACCAGCTCCTCGCGGATCGGGTCGATCGGCGGGTTGGTGACCTGCGCGAAGTTCTGCTTGAAGTAGGTGAACAGCGGCTTGGCCTTGTCCGACAGCGCCGAGATCGGCGTGTCGTTGCCCATCGAGCCCGCGGCTTCCTCGCCGATGGCCGCCATCGGCGTCATCAGGATGGAGATGTCTTCCTGGCTGTAGCCGAACGCCTGCTGGCGATCGAGCAGCGACAGGTTCGAGCGCACGCCGGTGGTCGAAACCTTCGGCAGCTCTTCCAGCACGATCTGGGTCCGCTCCAGCCACTCCTTGTAGGGATGGCTCCGGGCGAGCTCGGCCTTGATCTCGTCGTCGGGAATGAGACGGCCCTGCTCGAGGTCGACCAGCAGCATCTTGCCGGGCTGCAGGCGCCACTTGGTGATGATCTGGTCCTCGGGGATCGTCAGCACGCCCATTTCGGACGCCATGACGATGCGGTCGTCCTTGGTCACGAGATAGCGCGCCGGCCGCAATCCGTTGCGGTCGAGCGTGGCGCCGATCTGGCGGCCGTCGGTGAAGGCGATGGCGGCGGGGCCGTCCCACGGCTCCATCAGCGCGGCGTGATATTCGTAGAAGGCGCGGCGCTTTTCATCCATCAGCGGATTGCCGGCCCACGCCTCCGGAATCATCATCATGACGGCGTGCGGCAGCGAGTAGCCGCCCTGCACCAGGAATTCGAGCGCGTTGTCGAAGCAGGCGGTGTCCGACTGACCTTCATAGGAGATCGGCCAGAGCCGGTTGATGTCCTTGCCGTAGAGCTCGGAGCTCACCGAGGCCTGGCGCGCCGCCATCCAGTTGGTGTTGCCGCGCAGCGTGTTGATCTCGCCGTTATGCGCGATCATGCGGTAGGGATGCGCCAGCGACCACGCCGGGAAGGTGTTGGTCGAGAAGCGCTGGTGAACCAGCGCGAGCGCGCTCTCGAAGTCCGCCTCGTGCAGATCGGGATAGTACTTGCCGAGCTGGTCGGCGAGGAACATGCCCTTGTAGATCACGGTGCGGCAGGACATCGAGCACGGGTAATAGCCGGCGCCGCCGCGGTCGCGGCGCTGGTAGATCGCCTGCGAGATCGACTTGCGCAGGATGTAGAGCCGGCGCTCGAACTCGTCCTCGGTCTTGGCGGTGCCGTTGCGGCCGATGAACACCTGCATGCAGGCAGGCTCGGTCGGCTTCACGGTGACGCCGAGCGAGGAATTGTCGGTCGGCACGTCGCGCCAGCCGAGCAGGGTGAGGCCCTCTTCCTTGATCTGGTCGGCGATGATGCTCTTGATGACGTTGCGCCAGGCGGTGTCGCGCGGCATGAACAGCGCGCCGATGGCGTATTCGCCCGGCGCGGGCAGCGCGAAGCCGAGCTCCTTGGCCTTGCGGGCGAAGAAGGGATGCGGGATCTGCACCAGGATGCCGGCGCCGTCACCGGCGCGCGGGTCGGCGCCGACGGCGCCGCGATGCTCGAGATTGCAGAGGATGCTCAGCGCGTCCGAGACGATCTCGTGCGACTTCTTGCCCTTGATGTTGGCGATGAAGCCGACGCCGCAGGAGTCTTTCTCCAGGCTCGGATCGTACAGACCTTCGGCCGGCGGGCGCGAATTGTGCTCCTGAATCGGATCGGTCGTTTTCGAGGCGACCGTCGCCGACAGCTCTTCTGCCACGATGTTTGCGCGCTCGAATTGCGACCCGTTCATTTTTCCAATCCTCTCCATGCGGCAAGCTGTCTCACCGCTCTCTTCGGCGCACCTTGGGCGTTCCGCGGCACCCGCCTCTGGGTCACCGCTCGTCCGCTGCGAGCCGCATTTTCTTAAATTCAGGCCTCGGCGTTCTTCGTCCCCGAGAACGGTTTGGCCTGTTGCCTTATGGTGCTCGAGAGCACCGACTTTCGTTGCAATCCCTATGCCGGAACCGCAAGCAAAATTGAGACAGCTTTCCTGTCCTAACAATCACCTTGCCAAATTTTTGTCTATCACACAAGCGCGCGGAAGTCCCGATTCCCGATAAGTCAATCAATCGCTTTCCGAAAGTTGCGCGGCCCGATTTTGAAGCAAACGTGCCCTGATCCGGCCCTGTGGACGCCGAAATCCCGAATGAAGCTTCGGATAGCCCCTTCGGAAGGCGCGCCACGCCGCAAGAAGCGAAAGAGCGCGAGCCATTCGGGGCCTGACAGGAGCGTCTCGACCATGAAGTTTTTCACAGGATGTGTAGCCGCCGCCACGCTGGCGCTGGCAGCGACCGCGGGACATGCGCAGGTTTTGGCTCAGGTTCCATCGGACGGTATTGCGGGAGGGGGCGTGATTGCGGTGTCGGATTTCGACGGACCCTACGCGCCGGGCGAAGCCGCGCCGCCACCGCCGCCGCGTTACGGCTACGGCTATGGCTATGAGGAGCGCGGCCCGGCTCCGGCGCTGCTGCCCTCGATCGAGGTCTATGCGGTGCTGCGCGACAACGGCTTCTCGCCGCTCGGCATCCCGCGCCTGCGCGGCGGCGTCTACACCATCGCGGTGATCGACCGCCGCGGCGATGATGGCCGGCTGGTGATCGATGCCCGCGACGGACGGATCATCCGCTTCGTGCCGAATGCGGATGCCTATGGCATGGCGCCTTCCTATGAGGAGCCCGCGGTTTCGCCCTATCGCCCGCAAAGCGCGCTGCCGCCGCCGACCATGGTTCGTGGCGGCCCGCCGCGTCCGCCGGCGCCGATCCCGCATGTCGCCAGCCGCACCGTGCCGCTGCCGAAGGCGCCTCCGCATCGCGCCGAGACTCCGGTCGCTGCGGTGAAGCCGGCCGAGCCCAAAACGCAGCAGGCTCCGCAGCAGGCCCAGGCGCCGCAGGTTCAGCCCGCGCAGCAGACCGCCGCCGTGCAGGCCAAGCCGGCGGAGGCCGCGCCGCAAGCCGCCGCTCCGACCGTCAGCCAGGCCAAGCCGGCCGCCGCGATCCTGCCGACGCAGGAGATGCCGGCCGCGCAGGGGCTGGATTAGACCCGAGCAAAACAAAAAAGCGCCCGATGACGTCGGGCGCTTTTGCGTTGTCGCGATGGAGCCCTAGCTCCGCGGATACCCCGCAGCGTCCAGGATCAGCTTCGCCACCTCCTTCGGATGCGATACCAGCGAGAGGTGGCCGGCATCGAGCTCGATCGTGGTGGCGTTCATGCGCTTGGCGAGGAAGCGCTCGAAATCGGGATTGATGGTGCCGTCGTTCTTCGACACCGCATACCAGCTCGGCTTCGAATGCCACGCAGCCTCAGTGGTCCGGCCGGCGAAGATCGAGGCGGCCGTCGGCCATTGCACCGCGTAGAGCTCCTTCGCCTGCTCCGGCTTCACGCCATTGGCAAAATACTTCAGGAACGCGTCTTCCGAGAGCTTTGTGTAGCCGTCGCGCTCGACGATGCCGGCGCGCGCCGGTCCTGCCGGAAACTGCTTCGACAGCGCAACGAAATCCTCACTCGCGTCGGGCGCGCGTGCGGCGATGTAGACGAGGCCGGTGACCTTCGGATCGGTGCCGACCTGGCTGATCACGGTGCCGCCCCAGGAATGCGCGACCAGCACGGTCGGTCCGTCCTGCTCGGCCAATGCGCGTTTGGTCGCTTCGACCGAGTCCGCAAGCGACGATAGCGGATTCTGCACGGCCGTCACATGAAGGCCCGCGGCCTGCAGGATCGGGATCACCTCCGACCAGCTCGAGCCGTCGGCCCAGGCGCCGTGCACCAGCACGACGTTGGTCGCCTTCACGGTCTGCGGGGTCTGCGCGTGGGCAAGGCTGATAGGAGCCGCCAGCAGGCTCGCGGCGACGAAAAGGCTGCGCCAAAGTGACATGATCGTTCTCCGTCTCGTTTTGGGTTCGATGTCCAAAGGACGAAGCGCGAGGCTACGGCGTTACGCGTTCACCACTCTGTGATGCAGCGCAAAAAACGCCCCGGGGCACCGGGGCGTTTTCGCAAACCTGGAAGTTGCAAATCTGGAAGTGGCTTGTCTTAGGCGGCTTGTGCGGCCGAATTCTCGATCACCTGCGCCTTGGGCGTACCGGCGTTGATCGCGATCTGGCGCGGCTTCTTGGCTTCGGGAATCTCGCGGACGAGGTCGACGTGAAGCAGCCCGTTCTCGAGCGAGGCGTCCTTCACCTGCACGAAGTCGGCAAGCTGGAAGGCGCGCTCGAAGGCGCGGGCGGCGATGCCGCGATAGAGCACTTCGGATTTCGAGTTCTCGTTGGCGACTTTCTCGCCCTTGATCGTCAGCGTGTTTTCCTTCGCGACGATGGAGAGCTCATCCTTGGCAAAGCCCGAGACCGCAACGGTGATGCGGTAGGCGTTCTCGCCGGTGCGCTCGATGTTGTAGGGGGGATAACCGGGGCTGCCGTCAGAGCCGGCCTGGTCGAGCAGGTTGAAGAGGCGGTCGAAGCCGACGGTGGAACGATAGAACGGGGTGAGATCGTAAGTACGCATGGTCTAGTCCTCCAATGAGCGACTGTTTCGGTAACCCGCCCGCCAATCGGGCCGGGCTTTAGTCTGTGTGCAGCCTGATGTTCCGGTTCCGAAACACTGGTAGCGGCCTGCACTGAGGTGATATGGGTGAGTCCAGACGGCGTTCAAGAGGGCGGCACTAGCGCCTTTTCGGCGCTCCCGCCCCTTGATTTGCAGCACTTGAGTACAGCACTTGGCGCCCAAGCACTCCCAATCATGACGCTGGTCTCGATTCCGTCCAACCCCGTTCCCGAAGACGTCGTCAGCGGCATCATCAAGACACCTGACGGCGCCGAGCTTCGTTTTGCGCGCTGGGCGCCGCCGGCCAACCGCAAGGGCACAGTCTGCGTCTTCTCCGGGCGCAGCGAGCAGATCGAGAAATATTTCGAGACCGTGCGCGACCTGCGCGACCGCGGCTTTGCGGTGGCGATGATCGACTGGCGCGGGCAGGGCCACTCCTCGCGTCGCCTGCGCGATCCTCGCAAGGGCTATGTGCGCGACTTCTCCGATTTCGAGATCGACGTCGAGACCTTCGTGCAGCAGGTGGTGCTGCCGGATTGCCCGCCGCCCTTCTTCGCGCTGGCCCACTCCATGGGCGGCACGGTGATGCTGCGTGTGGCGCATGCCGGCAAGCGCTGGTTCGATCGCATGGTGCTGTCGGCGCCGATGATCGACCTGCCCGGCCGCACGACCGCGTGGCCGGCGCGAACGCTGCTGAAGACGATGCGCCTGATGGGAATGGGCGGCCGCTATGTGCCCGGGGGCAGCGACCGCATCACCGGGCTCGACCCCTTCATCAACAATCCCGTGACCAGCGATCCCGTCCGTTATGCGCGCAATGCCGCGATCCTGGAGGAGGACCCGACGCTCGGGCTAGCATCACCGACGGTCGCCTGGGCCGACACCGCCTTCCGCGCCATGCACACCTTCAGGGGGATGAACTACCCCTCCGAGATCCGCCAGCCGATCCTGATGCTGGCGGCCTCCAACGATACCGTGGTCTCGACCGCGGCGATCGAGGAGTTTGCCTATCATTTGCGCGCCGGCTCCCACCTCGTGATCGCCGGGGCCAAGCACGAGATCCTCCAGGAGCAGGACCGCTACCGCTCCCAGTTCTGGGCCGCCTTCGACGCCTTCGTCCCGGGCACGCCGCTGTTCAAGTGAGGGGCTCCGCAGCGGCGCTGAGAGCTGGACACGCGAAGTCTCCTCATTCTCCGTCATTGCGAGGAGCGAAGCGACGAAGCAATCCAGACGGCCTCCGCAGAGACAGCCTGGATTGCTTCGCGGAGCCTGTCATCGGGCCGCGCTTCGCGCGGACCCGTTGGCTCGCAATGACGGCGTGGATGCATTCCGACGCCTCCCCGCAAGTGCGGAGAGGTGACCCGGCAGCTCACAGCGTCTTCAGATACTCGATCAGATCGTAGCGCTCCTGCTCCTTGAGCACGCGGCCGATGGTGCCGTCCTTGCCGGGGCCCGGCGTGCCGTCGAAGGAGTGGCCGGCATTGCTGTTGCCGTACAGATCGGTGCCATCGGACGCGCGCGTCGAGAAGCGCGACTGCCCGGTCTTGCAGCTCTCGCCGTCGGCGACCGCAAAGCCCACCTGCTTCGGATCGTAGTCGCGACCACCACCCATGCAGAACGATTTGGGGCGCTCGGCCGCGGGGCTCAGCATCCAATAGAGCGAGGGCACCGATCCGTTGTGCAGGTAAGGCGCGGTGGCCCAGACGCCGTTGAGCGGTCGGGCGCGATACCAGGGCGCCGGCTCATTCTTCTCGGCCGGCTGCGGCCCGGGATTGGGGCAGTTCTTGCGCTTGCCCCACCAGGCCTGCTGAACCTTCGGCTCGATCTTGGCATCGTCCATCGCCTTGCGGCTGACGATGTCGACGAGCACCATCAGGCCGACCGAGTACGGCATGTCGGTCGACGAAATATCCTTCAGTTTGCAGTCCCACCAGGCATTGAGATTCTGCGTGGGGTCGAGCTTGAGGAAGCCCGGCACCTGAACCGTTCGCGTCGCCAGCACACTGGCCTGGGCGGGATCGGTCCCCATGCCCTTGGCGCTCTTCTGCACCTCGTTCAGGAATTTGTCGTCGCCGATGGTTTCCCACCGTGACGAGGACCAGATGCTCTGCTGCGGAAATTCGGCGTCGAATTTGGCATCGTTGACCGGACCGAGATGGCATTCGGCGCAGATCTCCGCATAGAGCTTGCGGCCGCGTTGGACGCGTTCGTCATCGATCTTCCAGGCGGCATCGCCGAAGATGTCCGACGGCCATTTCGGCGATGTCAGTCCGGAGAGCTGCTTCTTCGGATAGGGCGCCTGCCCCTTCAGCAGATCCTCGATCCAGTTCAGGTTCTTGATGTCCATCGACGAGCGGAACAGCGTGTCCTTGGGCGCATTGTCGGACAGGTTGAGCAGCGCGGTCACGCCCAGCGCTTCGCCGGCGTTGCGGATCAGCGGCTGTTCGATCGACGCGTCATATTGCGCGTATTTGAGCCAGGGCACGGTCCAGATCGGCGGGAAGCTGACCGGCGCGTCCTTGGCGTGCAGGTTCTTCTCGAAGCCGCTGAGGCCGCTGAGCGCCATGTCCTGCGAGAAGACCTGGTTGCCGATGCGGTTGAGCGCGTCGAGACGACCATAACCTTCCTCGGTGTCCTGCTGCGGCTCTTTCTGCTGCGTCTTCTCGTTGAGCCTCGTCTTGCCTGCGATGGTCTTGTCGTAGGTCGTTTCCCAGTCTTTCAGGAATGTGCCGATCGCACTCAACTTCTGCTTCAGCGCATCGCGATCCGCATCGCTGGCGGAGGGGCCGAGCACGCGGTCGGCGAAGCGCGTGAAGCGGCCCGGCACGATGAGCGTGTAGGCGATCGACAGGCCGGTCGTGACCTCGAGCTTCCTGAGGTCGGTCATCGCCGGGCCGCCGTCGAAGCGGATGTCGATGCCTTTGTAATGGATCTGGCCGGTGTGGCAGGCGGCGCAGGTCAGGCCGATCCGGTCCTCGCCGACCTTGCCGGTCGCGGGATCGGGCACGCCGGTCATGCGCGCAAAGCCGACGGGCAGGCCGTCGACGTTCTCGGCCTGGGCACCCCAATTGACCGGCGGGTCCCAAAGCCGCGCCGGCGCCGGCTTCGTCGTGTCGTAGACGTTGGCATAGCCGAACCGGCGCAGCGTGGCGTCGTCGGTGTTGATCGTCTGCGGGCTCGGGATGAAGCCGAAGCGCTGCAGATGGTCGCTGTCATGCAGCATCCCGGGCTTGGCGAAGAAATGCAGCCGCGGCTGCTCGAGCGCCATGAACCAGGCATAGGGCACCGGGAAGGTCGCGGTGCCCTGGCTGGCGTGATGAAACCAGTGCCGGTCCTCCAGCGCCCAGTTCTGCTCGAGCCAGTATGCGGCCCGCGGTTCGACAAGCTTCGGCAGTGGCGGCGCCACGAGCTGGCCGATGAGGTTGGGCAGCATCGGCTGGAACTGATCGGGAAAGCGCAGCGCCACGACGCCAAAGATGAAGAGCGCGGCGGCGAGTCCGCCGATAGTGCGCAAGAGCAGCGAGGGCGGGGTGACCGGCTGGGCGACGACCCGCTGGGTGACCCTGTCGGGGAAGTTGCGCTCGTTGAACAATGTCCTCACCTCGGCCACGCTGAGATAGCGGTCGTCACCCTCACCCTTGCCCATGATCCTGAGCAGGATCGGCCATTCGAACTTCATCAGGAGCGGGTAGTACCAGCGCGCCTGATTGCCGGCGCGCTTGAGATTGTCCTTCATGAAGGTCTGGATCTGCGAGGCGTTGAGCCCGGTCTCGCTGCCACCATCGGGATCGGCATAGGTGCTGCCGAAACTGGCGAGCCGCGCGATCTCGTCCTCATTGACGTGGCCGTCGACGCCGAGGATGCGCGAGCCGGCGCCGAGCTTGTCGAGCGGGCCGCCGCGCAAGCCATCGAGCTGCGCGCCCCAGAAGATGCTTTGCAGGATGTGACAGGCGCCATTGGCGATCAGCGCGACGCCGCGGACCTGGATGCGGGCCGAGGTCTTCTTCAGCCCGGTCTCGCCGCTTGCATTGGCGATGGTCTGCGACACCGTCCGGAGCGGCACGGTGCCGCCATCGAGGAAACCTTCGCCGACGAGGCCGCGCAGGAAGGGACAGGGATTGTTCGGTGAGACCTGGATCGAGGGGTCGAATGGCGGCTTCGGAGCGGGGTGATGCATGGCCCAAATCCTGAAAACGGCGAATCGCAAAAAAACGGACGCGCCGATCAAGCGCGGAAAGTCCTAACAAAACGGCAGCAGGTTATACTACTTCAGCGTGTAACGAAGTGTGGCTGAATTCACTGCCGTGTCAATAAAAGCCGGCGCAATGTCGTGGGAAACTGACAGGAGACTGCCGGCCGCGGAGGGGCCCGCGGCCCGCGCTCAGGATTCGGCGGCGCGTTTGAGGTCGCCCTGGACCAGGGTCAGCTTGCCGAGCGGCACGCCCGCCTTCAGCAGGCCCTCGCGGTAATGCGCGAGGTCCTCGGGCCGCTTCCAGTGAAAATTGCGCAGATGGCGGTCGACGTTCAGGGTCGGGTAGTTGCCCATGAGCACGACGGTGGCCTCGCTCGCTTCGCCGGTCCGTCCCAATTGCGCCAGCGCCGCGGCGCGGATCGCCAGCGCCTGCATGTGGTTCGGGTTGATGTAGAGCTGCTCGCGGGCCCATGACAGCGTCGCGTCATACTGTCTCAGGAGATAATGGCTGAAGGCGTTCAGCGCGGCCCATTGATAGCGCGGGTCGCTGTTGTCGCGTTGCGCGGCCATCGAGAACAGCTCGATCGCCTGGCGGTGCTCGCCGATCATGAAATGGCAGATGCCGAGCACGCCGCGGGCGCCATTGTCATAAGGGTTGAGCGCGACCGCGCGCTTGGCGGCGTCCATTGCCGCCTCGTGATGACCCTCCAACGCGTGCGCCCAGGTCAGGATCGAGAACGCAAAGGAGGAGCGCGGGTCGAGCCGGACGCTGGTTTCGGCCAAGGTCATTGCCTCGGCCCACATCTCGCGCGTGCCCTTGACCCAGCCGAACTGGATGCTCTGGATCTGGATCGTGGCGAGATAGGCGTGCGCGATCGACAGTTTGGGATCGAGCGCGATTGCTTCGCGGAACAGGCTGACGGCTGTGCCAAGATCCTCCTTGGTCTGCCGGTAATAATGCGACAGGCCTTTCAGGAAGCGGTCCCAGGCGCTGACGTCGGTCGAGAGCCGGGCCGGCGCCGAGGCCTCGGCACGGACGATCTCGGTGGCGATGGCGGCGGAGAGATTGGTGGTGATCTCGTCCTGCATCGCAAAGAGATCGCCGATGTCGCGGTCGTAGCGCCCGGTCCAGAGCTGCTCGCCGGTCTCCGGCGCGATCAGTTCGGCAGTGACGCGGATCTTGGCGCCGGCGCGCCGCACCGAACCCTGGATCAGATAGGTGGCATCGATCTCGCGTGCGATCAGGCGCGTGCTGGTGTTCTTGCCCTTGAAGGCGAACGTCGAGTTGCGGCTCAGCACCCGATAGAAGGATTGCAGCGAGAGTGCGTGGATCAAATCCTCGGTGAGGCCATCGGAGAAATATTCGTCCTGGGCGTCGCTGAGATTGGCAAAGGGCAGCACGCCGACGATGGCGGTGCGGTACTGCTGCGAGAGGGCGGAAGCCTCCCGCAGCTCGGGGGCGAGCGCGGGCGCGCCCTCGGGCATCCAGGTCCAAACCCCGACCGCATCCTTGATGTTCTTGAAGCGATGGTTGCCGGCATCGGTCAGCAAGACGGAAACATGCTTGCTGGCCTCGCGATAGGCCTTGGCCGAGATGGCGAAGCCGCCGGGGCTCGACACGGATTCGAGGCGGACGGCAATGTTGACATCGTCACCGAAGACCTCGTCCTCGTCGGCGATGACATCACCCATGTGGATGCCGAGCCGGAACTGCATCGCGCGCTCGGCGGGCAGATGGTGGTTGCGCTCCGCCATCAGCGTCTGCATCGCGATCGCCGCCTCGGTGGCGCCGACGATCGAGGCGAACTCCAGCAAAAAGCCGTCGCCGGTGTTCTTCACCACCCGGCCGCCGTGATTGAGGATGATCGGATGAATCGCGCTGCGATGGGCCTTGAAGGCGGCATGGGTGCCGGCCTCGTCGCTGCCCATCATGCGCGAATAGCCGGCGACATCGGCGCAGACAATGGCGGCCAGACGTCTTTCCATAGCCCCGGAGCTCCAAGGGATCGGAGACCAGCCACGGCGTGGCAGTCGCCTCGAATCCCGCATTTCAAGAACCCTGCCTTTATAGAGCAGATGTGGCCGAGCGATAGTATGAACCGCATTGCAAATTCGACGTAAATTTGACGCACACCGGCGGTGGACGGAGAGGAGCGAACCGACTATGCCCGACTTCCAAGGCCGTAAGGCGGGCCGGGCGGGGGATTTCACATGCTGGGCATTCACGAGATCTGGCTCTTCATCCTGGCGGGCATATTGCTCAACATCACGCCTGGCCCGGATACCGTCTATGTGATCGGCCGCAGCATGCAGATGGGCTGGCGGGGCGGCGCAGCGGCTGCGCTTGGCATCAGCTGCGGCTGCTTTTTCCATGTTGCGGGCGCCGCGATCGGCCTTTCGGCGTTGCTGATGGCCTCGTCCACTGCGTTTTCGATCCTGAAGCTGGTCGGCGCGGCCTATCTCATCGTCACCGGGCTTCAGATGCTGTGGTCGCGCCCGGCGCTGGCGTCCGCCATGGACGAGCCGGCGCGGAGCTCGCTGCGACGGGTGTTCCTCCAGGGCGTCTTCACCAACGCGCTCAATCCCAAGGTCGCGCTGTTCTTCCTGGCCTTCCTGCCGCAATTCGTCGCAGCCGACTCCGCCCACAAGCCGCTCGCCTTCCTGACGCTCGGCCTGATCTTCATCTCGACGGGAACGCTGTGGTGCCTGGTGCTGGCCGCTTTCGCCGCCAGGGCCGCGCACCGGCTGCGGAGCTCCGAAGGCGCGATCGCCTGGGTCAACCGCACGCTCGGCGGCCTCTTTATCTATCTCGGCATCCGCGTCGCCATGCTGGAGACGCGGTAACGCATCCGAACGGATGATGCGGGCGATCTGCCCTCAGACGAACTCTTTCGCCAGCGCGCTGCCGGCCAGATAAAGACCGAGGAAAATCATCGTGACCAGGAACCAGCGGCGGAACGCTTCCGCCGGCATCCGCGCCCGCACCGACTGGCCGATGAACATGCCGGCAAAGGCCATCGCCATGCCCACGGCGCCCGGCACGGCATTGGCCGGCGTCAGCAATCCACCGGCGGTGAGGTTGAAGGCGAGCGCCAATGTCGCCGTCGTGAAGAACACGCCAAGCGCCTGCACCAGCTCGTCCTTCTCCATGCCGATCGCCTGCATGAACGGCATCGAGGGGATCACCTGCACGCCGGTCGAGGCCGAGATCATTCCGGTGATCACGCCGACCACGCCGCCGACCCATTTCTCATTCCCCGGCGCGACGTGGAACTTGAATTTGCTGAGGCCGACGATGGCGTAGATCACCAGCAGGATGCCGAGCACGACGGTGCCGTAGCGCGCATACGGGCCGCTCAGCGCGCCGGCATTGAGCCAGCAGCCGATCACGGTGCCGATCATCAGCGGCCACAGCCGCCGCAGGATGTCGCGCAGATAGGGTCCGGCAAAAGTCTGCCAGATGTTGGTGACGATGGCGGGCACGATCACGATGGCGATGGCGCGGCTCGGCGCCATGCCGACGGCGAGCAGTCCCATGGACACGGTCGGCAGGCCGAGCCCGACGACGCCTTTGACGAATCCGGCAATCAGGAAGACGGCGGCGATGAGGATGAGAAGCGGGTCGATCATGTCGGCACATTGACCGAAGCGGCGCGCCGGCACAATCTGAAGGTTACGGAGATAGCCTTCGTCAGCTACGAAGGCTATCGCATGATCCGGACCCGAAGGGCCGCGTTAGCGCAAAGTGCGCGGCGGTTTTCCGACGAGATCATGCTCCAATAAGAAGGAGGACCTGTCATGCGTTTCGACCTCGTCGACCTCCAGCTCTTCATCGCGGTCGCGGACCAGCGCAGCATCACGCGCGGCGCCGAACGCTCGAATCTCGCTTTGGCCTCCGCCAGCGCGCGCATCAAAGGGCTCGAGGATGCGCTCGGCGTCGCGCTGCTCAAGCGCGGGCGCCGCGGCGTCGAATTGACCGCGGCCGGCGAGAGCCTGCTCGATCATGCGCGGGTGGTCATTCACCAGATCGATGCCATGCGCGGCGATCTCGCGGGGTTTGCCAGCGGCGTGCGCGCGAGCGTGCATTTTCTCGTCAACACCTCGGGGCTGTCGGAGCATCTGCCGAAGGCGCTGGCCGGATTCCTGCACGAGCACCGCGATATCGCTGTCGACATCGAGGAGCGCGAGAGCACCGATATCGCGGCAGCGATCACGGCCGGCGCCGCCGATCTCGGCTTCGCCGCCGAGCACGCGCTGCCCGATCATATCGAGCGCTTCGTCTTCAGCGAGGATCATTTGACATTGGTGACGTCGCGGCGCGGCCCGTTCGCGGGCCGCCGCCAGATCGATTTCCAGGAGACGGGCGCTTACGACTTCGTCGGGCTCACCAGCGCGACCGCGCTTCAAATGCACATTTCAAAGCATGCCGCCCGGCTCGGCATGCGCCCCCACTATCGGGCGCGGATGCGCGACTTCGACGCGATCTGCCAGATGGTCGCGGCCGACGTCGGCATCGCCCTGGTGCCGATCTCCGCCGCCCGCCGCTGCGCCAAGCTGATGCCGCTCGCGATGGTCCGCCTGCGCGATGCCTGGGCCAACCGTAAGCTCGTGATCTGCGCGCGCAGTTTTAAAACGCTGCCGCGCCCGGCCAAGATGCTGGTGGAGCACTTAAGGGCGGAGGCGGTGTGAGCGTGCTGATGCGAGCCGACGCTCTAGCCGCGCACTCAACTGCGCTCCGTCCCCCTTCCCCGCAAGGGCGAGGGAACGCAGCTGTTGCGTTGTGAGAGGTCGGCTCTTCCCCTCCAGCAGAGCGTCAGGCTATTTCGCCGTCTCGACGCCTGCGTCCTTGATCACCTTCGCCCACTTCCTGGTCTCATCGGCAATGAAAGCGCGAAAATGGTCCGGCTCGTCGCCGATCAGGGTGGCGCCCTGCTGGGCGAGTTTTTCCTTCACGCCGGGATCCGCCATGGCCTTGGTCGCGAGGCTATGCAGCGCGGTGACGATCTCCTTCGGCGTGCCCTTCGGGGCGACCATGCCGTACCAGTTCTCGATGCGCAGATCGGGAAAACCTGCTTCCGCCAAGCTCGGCACGTCGGGCGCGGTCGGTGCGCGCTCGGCCGAGCCCATCGCGATCGGCTTCAAGGCGCCGGCCTTGACCTGCGGCAGCAGCACCGGGAGATCGAGGAACGTCATCTGCACCTGCTGGCCCAGGAGGTCGTTCACGGCAGGGGCTGCGCCGCGATAGGGCACGTGGACGATGTCGATCTTGGCCGTCAGCTTGAACAATTCACCGGCAAGATGCGGCAGGCTGCCGGGGCCGGAGGAGGCGAAGTTGAGCTTGCCGGGCTGCGACTTGGCGAGCGCAATCAACTCGCCGATGTCTTTGGCGGGCACGTTGGTGGCGACGACCAGCATTTCCGGCACGGTCGCAACCAGTGTCACCGGCGCAAGGTCGACCTGCGTGTCGTAGGCGACCCGCTCCATGCTCGGGCTGATCGCGAGCGCGCCGGCCGAGGAGATCGCGATGGTGTAGCCGTCGGGCGGGGCCTTGGAGACCGCGTCGGTGCCGAGCACGCCGCCCTGACCGCCGCGATTGTCGATCAGCACCGGCTGCCCCGACAGCGCCGACATGCGCTGGCCGATCACGCGGGCGATGATGTCGTTGGGGCCGCCGGCCGGGAACGGCACGATCAGCTTGATCGGTTTTGCGGGGAAATTCTGCGCGGACGCCAACGGCGGCAGCAGCACGGGCAATCCAAGGAATAGTCCAAGGAACAGTCGAACAAGCGGCTTGCGTGAGATGGTCATGCAAGCCTCCCGCTCGCGCTTGTTATTGGTTGAGAAGCTTCAGTGCTTCTTCATGAACTCTTGCATCGCCGGCGGCAACGATGCGGCCGCCGCCCTGGGCCGGCTTGCCTTCCCAGGTGGTGACGACGCCGCCGGCGCCGGTCACGATCGGGATCAGGGCCGCGATATCGTAGGGCTTCAGCTCGGTCTCGACCACGAGGTCGACATGGCCGGCCGCGAGCATGCAATAGGAGTAGCAGTCGCCGCCATAGCGCGACAGCCGCGCGCCCTTCTCGATCCGGCCGAAGATGGCGCGGTCGCGCTCGTTCATCAGCAGCGGAGAGGTGGTGTAGGTCGTCGCCTCCGACAGCGAGGCGCAGCGGCGGACCTGCAGCCGGCGCTCGCCGGACGGGCCTTTATAGTTGGCCGAGCCGCTGTCGCCGGAGAAGCGCTCGCCGATGAAGGGCTGGTGCATCATGCCGTAGACCGGCGTGCCCTTGTGCAGGAGCGCGATCAGCGTGCCCCAGATCGGAAAGCCGCCGATGAAGGATTTCGTGCCGTCGATGGGATCGAGCACCCAGACATAGTCGGCGTCTTCCCGCTCATTGCCGAATTCCTCGCCGACGATGCCGTGCTGGGGGAAGCTCGCCTTGATCAGCCGCCGCATCACCGCCTCGGCGGCGCGGTCGGCCTCCGTAACCGGATCGAAATCCTTGGTCTTGCTCTTGTCGTCGATCGACAGCGAGGTACGGAAGAACGGCAAAATGGTCTCGCCGGAGGCGGTGGCCAGCCGTCCGATGAAGGCAGAGAAGTCGATCACCGTCACGGCGTATCCTCAAAGCGAAAGTCGGGTGAAGCTCATCTTGCCTAGCTCAATTCGCCTTCCGCGTGCAGCGCTGTGTTGATTTGCACCCTGGTATTTTGGATGCCGGAAGCCGCTGCCCTGCATCAGTCATCCGTTGGCCAAATATCGATCACAGAGTTGAAAACTTAGTTCCGAACATGCCTTGTTGGTATGCAAACGACTATCAACCCATTGAATTTCCTTATTAAAGAAACTGAATCCAGGTTTCTCTTAAAGCAATTGAGCCATGTGCGTATTGCATGGGGAATCGCTCAAAAGCCCTTGCACTTTGTGCGTCGCGGCCGCATATTGTTGCGGTGCGGTAGCGCTCTGCGTTACCGCTGCCCTCCTTGGGCGTTTCCTCCCTAGACTTGGGCCGCTTCTTCATCAGAAGCGGCCCTTTTTTCTGTCCGCCTCTGGTTTCAGTTTGGCGCGCTCAGGGATGCGAAGCGAAAACGCTTTCGCGCCATTCGCGCGCGGGACAATCGTTCAAAGAAAAAGCTTCTCGTCTATTCCGCCGCGGCCTGGAACGGGCCGAGATCGCCGAACGGGATCGTGGTCGCCAGAACGTCGGCGAGCACGCCGAAGTCGGATGCGACTTGCCCAAAGCGCGGACCGCGCTCGCGCCGCCGCTCGTCCATGTAGATCCCGCGGTTGAACTCGAGCTGCACCGCGTGCAGGCCGCTCGCGGGATTGCCGTAGTGCTCGGTGATGAAGCCGCCGGCATAGGGCTTGTTGCGGCCGATCGAATAACCGAGCCCACCCATCGTTTCCTCGACCCGGTCGGGCAGCAGCGGCGTGCAGCTGGTGCCGTAGCGGTCGCCGATCACGATGTCGGGCCGGCGCGGCTCGTCCCTGCTGACGCCGACCGAGGGCATCGAGTGGCAATCCACCAGCACCACGGTGCCGAACATCTGGTGCACCTTGTTGATCAGCCGGCGCAGCGCGCGGTGGTAGGGCTTGTACAGCGTCTCGATCCGCGCCAGCGCATCCTCGACCAGGATGCGGTCGCGATAGATCTCCTGGCCGTCGCCGACCACGCGCGGAATGGTGCCGAGGCCGCCGGCGACCCGCATCGAGCGGGTGTTGGCAAAGCTCGGCAGCCGGCCGGTGAACATGCGCGGGTCGAGCTCATAGGGCTCGCGATTGACGTCGACATAGGAGCGGGGAAAGTTGACCCGCACGGTCGGAAAGCCGCGATCGCTTAAATGACCGATCAGCTCGTCCATGAAGGAATCTTCGGACCGCCGCAGCTGCGGCAGGTCGATCCGCGAGGCTGCCAAAAATTCGTCCGGATAGGTCGAGCCGGAATGGGGCGAGTTGAAGATGACGGGCGCGCGCCACTCGGCGGGCTCGAAGATCTCGAAGGCTGGCGACACCGCGCCGTCAAACCGGGTCATCTTCTCAGGCTTCGTCCCACATTCTCAGGCTTCATCCCTCGCCGCCGCAGGATCCGGAAGAGGTCCGGCAAAGACCTGAGCGCTATGATTCGGCCGTCCAGCGGCTCTTATGTGACCTCATTGTCCGGAATCACAACCATTCTGCCAAGCGAAAAGATGTGATTTGCCGCTGGAACATGTCTTAACCGTGCGGGCAGGCAGGCGGGGACACGCTCGTGCGGCTCGATTGATTCGGGCGGGATTCGGGTTCACAAGGAGTCGGCAGCGCGCCGCCAGGGTAAAGATTTTCACCCCAAATTTACCGTCTGTCGGGCTTAGTGACCTCTGCTGATATCCTCTGGGGATTCGACGTTTCCTGCCATGCCAAAGATCCTGCTCGCCGAAGACGACAACGACATGCGCCGTTTCCTGGTCAAGGCGCTGGAAAACGCCGGTTTTCAGGTCTCGTCCCACGACAACGGCATGGCCGCCTATCAGCGGCTCCGGGAAGAGCCGTTCGAGATGCTGCTGACCGACATCGTGATGCCGGAAATGGACGGCATCGAGCTCGCCCGCCGGGCCTCGGAACTCGACCCCGACATCAAGATCATGTTCATCACCGGCTTCGCCGCGGTCGCCCTGAACTCGGATTCGGACGCCCCCAAGAACGCCAAGGTGCTGTCCAAGCCCGTGCATCTGCGCGAATTGGTCAGCGAAGTGAACAAGATGCTGGCGGCCTAAATCGGCCCCGTTCCGTCCTTGCGCCGGGTCCCCTGAGCCGTTATAGGGACCCCACCCGATCTAGACGACATCTAGGGCACGTAGCTCAGCGGGAGAGCACTACCTTGACATGGTAGGGGTCACAGGTTCGATCCCTGTCGTGCCCACCATCCTTCGCTCGCGGTAGCGAGAGAAGGATGCCGCGCCGAAGCCCAAAGGGGCGCAGGCGGGCTTGCAGCCGCAGCAAGCCATCCGAATTCCAACGCGAAGCACCCTTCCTTGGAACGCGCCGACGCATAGCGGCATTGTTCCGGCATGCCGAAACCCTTCAAACCCGGCGACCACGTCAGCTGGAATTCCGAGGCCGGCCGCGTGCGCGGTCGTATCCTGCGCGTCCACACTGGGGACGTCGACTATAAGGGCTACGTCCACCACGCCACGCCGGACGAGCCGCAATACGAGATCAAGAGCGACAAGACCGACCACGTCGCCCTGCACAAGGGCAAGGCGTTGCGGTTGCTGCGAAGCTGAGTCCGTCGCCCGGATGCTGCATCCCGCTATTTCAGTTCCGTGTTCGCTACCGGCATGATGGAAGCGACGTGCCAGCCGTTCGTATCCTGAACGTAGGTCTGGCTGATCAGAAATGTATTCTGCTGGGGCGGCTTGCCGGGAAGGGCGCGCGTGAAGACGATCGGGACGAGGATCTGCATGACCTCGTTCGAGATCACGGCGACGTGGAATTTCGACATGTCGGGTTCGAGCTGCCAGGTGCCCTCGTAATACGTCTTGAAGCGGGCTGCGACCGCATCACGGCCTCTCGTCTCGATCCCTCTGGCAAACAACAGCGTGCTCGGCGAATTCCAGAGCATCGCCTTCACGTCGTCCGCGTTGTGCGCATTTTGCGCGGCGATGAATTTCTCGAAGATGACTCGTGCTTCGGCATCATTCGCCGCGGCCTGCGCGGGTCCGGCTGACCAGACTGTCGCGGCGAGGAGCATCGCCGCGGCGGTTGCCGCAAGTCGACGGTTTCGTGTCAATGGGCGTGGACAGGCGCTGCCTGGAGACATCTCGGGTTGGGTCATGTTCACCTCTCGTGGTTGGCCGGCGGCATTTGAATGGTGATCGTCATACCATCGATCGCTTCGTCGACGTTTCCCGATTGCACGATCGGCGGTCACCGTGACATCACCGATGCGTTGGCGAAGGCCCTCGGATGTCGCGGGGGACGCAACGGGCAAGCTCTCGCCGCCAACGCCAGGTTGAGCTATCGTCTCGCGGTGTCGTCTGCCCGACGGAGCCAACCGGTGCGATGTGGGGGATCACGGTGAGGGGAATGCGCATGATGCGGGCGAGCTGTCTGGCCGTGGCGATGCTGACGCTGATGGCGTCGCACGCGGATGCGGCGATCATCGACTGGCAAGCCGAGCTGCAACGCTGCCGCACGCTGCGCGAGAATGTCGCGCCGCTGCTCCAGGCAGGCGAGGGCATCTCCGCCGTTGGCCGCTCCAACAGGTCCGTGCGCCGCTGCATCTGGATCCAGCGCATGGCGGTGCGCAAGAAGATCCCGGGCGCGGAGGTGTGGTAGGTCAGCCGGTCAGTCGGCGCCGCTGCTCCACATTCCCGTCATTGCGAGCGCAGCGAAGCAATCCAGACTGTCACCGTGGAAAGATGCTGGATTGCTTCGCGGAGCCTGTCATCGGGCCGCGCTTCGCGCGGACCCGTTGGCTCGCAATGACGACGTGGAGGCAGTGACGTGTTCAAGTCTAAAACCGTCACCCCGAGGCGGCCGCTTCTTAAGCGGCCCTCGAAGGGTGACGGCCCGGCTGTATCCGGGCCGTTCATCTTTCGAGGCTCATGGGACGCGCTGCGTCCCATGCCTCGCACCTCAGGATGACGGGGTTGAGACCTTCATCCTGTCCTTGCTCCCGAGCAGCACGTCCTTCAGCCCGGTCGGATAGAGATGCGGTCCGCCCGCGACATCGAGATCGGCGAGGTCGAACCAGCGGGCGACGATCTGCTCGCCGTTATCCTCGCGGAAGTCGATGCGATCGTGGCCGCCGAAAGCGCCATCCGGAAACGCGATCTCGGCGATGAACATCACCTCGTGGCCGGTCGATCCCTCGTGCGCGAAAATGTTCTCCATCACCAGCGGCTCGCTTGTGATGGTGATGTCGATGCCGAGCTCTTCGTGAAGCTCCCGCACGAGGGCCGCCTGCCAGCTCTCGCCGAACTCGATCTCGCCGCCGAGCGGGCGCACACCCTTGATCCGCCCTGCATCGTCACGCACCTCGGCCGCCAGCAGCCGACCGTCCCGCCAATGCAGGCCGATCGCGACGACGCGGATGTGGGGATGCGGGCGCCATGTGGTCATGGGGCATGGTTAGTCCGCGCCACACGGTTTCGCAATGCGTGTAGGCGAGGCATTGCCTTCAGCATGCAAAGCTTCGCAGCCTTGATCCGTGAGGCCCCGCCTGCCATTGTCATGTCATCCGCCCCGGGGCGACGAGCCCCGTGAGAGATGCAGATGGTGCGTTCGGCGACATGTGTCGCTTCGGACGTGAAGAGAAGGCCGGTTTTCGAGATGAGCAGCGTGAACAAGCCCGGCGGCAACTATTTGCCGGTGATCATCCATGATGGAGTTGCGTATGTCAGCGGCCAGCTCCCGCGTCGTGGCGAAGACCTGCTGTATAAGGGCAAGGTCGGCGCGGATGTCGATATCGCGGCTGCGCAGGAGGCTGCAGCCCTCTGCGCCGATCTCTGCATTGCGGCCATCAACCACGCAACGGGTGGAGAGGACAGGATCGTCCAGGTCCTGCAGCTCGTCGGATACGTCGCTTCAGCGCCCGGATTTACCCTGCAGTCGCAAGTCATGAACGGGGCCTCCGACCGGCTGATCGAGCGCCTCGGCGATCGCGGTCGTCACACGCGCACGTCCGTCGGCGTCGCCGAGTTGCCGCGGGGCGCTCCGGTCGAGCTGAGTATGATTGCCGCCGTTCGGTCGTAGCAGGCCGCCTTATGTAACGAGATATCTGGCGACCGCCGCCTCGTCCCATTCGATGCCGTTGCCGGGGTTCTCGCCCGGCAGCGCAAAGCCGTCCTTGATCGTCAGCCGCGTCGAAAGCACCGCGTCGGCCCAGTCGACATATTCCAGCCAGTGCGCGGTCGGCGTCACGCAGAGGAGGTGCGCGCTGACCTCCGAGAACAGGTGCGTGGACATCTCGACGCCGGCGGCGTGCGCCAGCGCGGCGGCGCGGAGCCAGCCGGTGACGCCACCGATCCGCTGCACGTCGGGCATCACGTAGTCGCAGGCCTCGGACGAGAGCGCGGTCTGCATCGAGAAGGCGCTGTCGAAATTCTCGCCGATCTGGACCGGCGTGCGCAAGGCGTCCGCGATGCGGGCGTTCCCGGCATAGTCGTCGTGCCGGATCGGCTCCTCGATCCAGCTCAACCCTTCGTCGTCGAGCATCTCGCCGCGGCGGATGGCTTCGGTGACCGTGAGCGCCTGGTTGTAGTCGCACATCAACGTCACATCGTCGCCGACAGCCTTGCGCACCGCGCGCACCACGGCGAGGTCCTCGCGCGCATCGGGCCGGCCGACGCGGATCTTTGCGGCGTGAAAGCCCTCGGCCAGGAGCTTGTGGGCTTCCTCCACCGCTGCGCCCACAGGCATGATGCCGAGCCCCTTTGAATTGTAGGCCCTGACCGGCTTTGGCGCGCCGCCGAGCAGGCGCGCGAGCGGCAAGCTTTTGCTGCGCGCCAGCGCATCCCAGGCCGCCATGTCGATGCCGGATTGCGCCAGCGGCTGCAGGCCGGCGAGGCCGAGCAGGGTGAAGCGCTGGGTCACCTTGCGCTCGATCTCGAACGGCAGCAACTCGTCGCCGGCGAGCAACTCTGACATTTCCGTGACCATCGCGGTCAGCGGCTTCAGGGCCGACGGCGTGATCGAGAACAGATAGGCATGGCCCACCGCGCCCTGGTCGGTCTCGCAGTCGATCAGCACCAGTGGCGCCTTTGCCACGGCCCCGGTCGAGGTTTTCAGCGGCAAGTTCATCGGCACGATCACGGGCCGCGCGTTGATGCGCTTGATACGGATGAGGGTCATACGGAGGATCTCCCGGCGGAGTGAATGCAGGTCAATGTCGATCTTAAACAATCGTCATGAAACGAAAAGCCGTCTCGTCCGACCACCATAAATTGGGGTTGCGCGGGGGCGCGTTTGTTGGCTCTGTGCGCCCCAATGCTGTGCCGCAAATCCCCCGGATTTGCGACAAAAACGCACACAACGGAGCCACGACGTGAAACAAGAGATCTCCGAAGAACAGCGCAAGAGCGGCATCCTGATGGGGGCCGCGGTCGCCTTCCTGCTGCTCGCGCTGCCGCTCGCGGTGTGGCTCGACCTGATCGAGCTCTCCAAGACCGCGCTGCGTCGGCAGGCGATCGATCTCAATTCGGTGATCACGAGCGTGCGCAGCTATTATGCGTCGAACGTGGTCGGGCGCGTGCTTGCCAATCCGAACGGCACCACCAGGGTCGTGCACAATTACGAGTCGATTCCCGGCGCGATCCCGATCCCGGCGACGCTGTCGCTCGAGCTCGGCCGGGTGATCGGCGCGCAGCAGGAGAACATCACCTATCGCTTCGTCTCGGATTTCCCTTTCCAGAACCGCGCCGCGCACCAGCTCGACAAGTTCGAGAAGGACGCGCTCGATGCGCTGCGCAAGGATCCCGAGCAGAAGATCGTCGAGACCGAGACCTCGCTGTTCAACGACAAGGTCCGCCTGGTCGCCCCGGTCACGATGGGCCCGGCCTGCGTGAGCTGCCACAACAGCCACCCCGAAAGCCCGAAGAAGGACTGGAAGGTCGGCGATGTCAGAGGCATCCAGGAGGTGATCATCGCCCAGCCGATCGCCGCCAACATCTTCTCGTTCAAGTTCCTGCTGGCCTATTTCCTGATCGCCGCCGGCAGCGGCCTGTCGTTCCTGTCGCTGCAGCGCCGGCAGGCCAGGCGCATCAAGGGCATGAACAAGGAGCTGGAATCCGCCAACGACTTCCTCGCCTCGCTGTCGATGAAGATCTCGCGCTACATCCCGCCGCAGGTCTACAAGAGCATCTTCTCCGGCCAGAAGGACGTCACCATCCACACCGAGCGCAAGAAGCTCACCATCTTCTTCTCCGACATCCAGAATTTCACCGCGACCGCCGAGCGGCTGCAGCCGGAGCAATTGACCCAGCTCCTCAACGAGTACTTCACGGAGATGTCGGCGATCGCCCATGAATATGGCGGCACCATCGACAAGTTCATCGGCGATGCCATGCTGATCTTCTTCGGCGATCCCGAGACCAAGGGCGACCGCGCCGATGCGCAGGCCTGTCTGCAGATGGCCTGGCGCATGCAGCAGCGCCTTGCCGAGCTCAATGCGAAATGGCGGGCGTCCGGCATCGAGCAGCCGTTCCGCTCGCGCATGGGCATCAATTCCGGCTATTGCAATGTCGGCAATTTCGGCAGCAGCGACCGCATGGATTACACCATCATCGGTGCCGAAGCGAACCTCGCCGCGCGCCTGCAGTCGATCGCCGAGCCCGGCGGCATCGTGCTGAGCTACGAGACCTTCGCGCTGGTCAGCGACATCGTCCGCGCCCACGCGCTGCCGGCGATCACGATGAAGGGCATCAGCCGCGAGGTGATTCCCTATTCGGTCGACGCGCTGAACGACGCGGCGACGGAAAAGAGCGGGGTGATCACCGAGCGGGCGCCGGGGCTCGAGCTCTATCTCGATCCCGCCGTGGTGAAGTCCGGCGATGCGGCACGCGTGCGCTCGCTGCTGGAGAGCGCGCTGGCTTCGCTGAAGCCGGCGTGAGACGCGATATAGGTTGCCGCCGTTCGAGGGAGTCCCCGTGTGATACCCCTCTCCCTAACCCTCCCCCGCAAGGGGGGAGGGAACCTACCTTCCTCGTGGCGAATGACTTGATTCATTGGCGCATCGGCGATGAGGGCGGAGTGTCGCCACGCACTCCGCTGCGCTCCCTCCCCCCTTGCGGGGGAGGGCGGGGGAGAGGGGTGGCCCAGCAAAAGGTGCGCGTGAGGCACCTCGCCGCTGCAGGCCCTCGTCACCTCACCTTGCCGCGCCTTCCGTAAACGCGGTCTCGATCACCTCGCCGAACGGCTGCCAGGAGCGGCCGTCGAATTGCACCAGCCGCATCTGCTTGATCGGCAGATAGCGCTCCGGCGAGGTGTTCATCCTGATTTTGGGCAGCGCGAGGGAGGGCTGATAGGCCTTCAGCGACGCCGCCTGCCGCATGATGTTCTCGCGCGAGAAATCGTCGCCGCATTGCTTCAGCACCTGCGTCAGCGCTTCGGCCGCGGCGTAGCCATAGACCGCCGCGCTGTTGTTGGTGCTTTCGACCTGATGATACCTGTCCATGAAGGTGAACCAGTCCTTCATGGCCGGATCGTCCTTCCATGCGGGATCGCTCGGGTCCTTCAGGAAGGCTGCCGAGATCACGCCGGCCGAATTCTCCAGGCCCGCGGGCGCCATCGCATTGGCGATCGACGCCGAGGCGTCGTTCACGATGACGACCGGGCGCCATTTGAGCAAGGCCGCGATCTGGATCACCTTGGACGCCGTCGACGGCACGCCGAGAAAGACGAAGATGTCGGCGCCGGTGCGCTTGAGGATCGAGACGTGTCCTTCGAGATGCTCGTCGTTGATGTCGAAGGCGATGTCGACGAGGATGTGGCGATTCAGATCGCCGAGGCCTTCCTGGATGCCCTTGTAGAGCATGCGGCCGAACTGGTCGTTCTGCCAGAGCACCACGATCTTCTTCTGCGGATAATAGGCCTGGATGTAATTGGCGTAGATGCGCCCCTCCGACCGGAACGACGGCTGCCAGCCCATGGTCCAGGGAAACGCCTTGGCCTGGCTCAGCTCCTCGTCGCCCGAGGCGACGAACAGTTGCGGGATCTTCCTTTCATTCAGATACCAGCGCGCGGCGAGATTGCCCGGCGTGCCGAACGAGCCGAACATCAGGTGCACATCGTCCTTCTCGACCAGGTTTCGCGTCAGCTCCAGCGCGGCTGCGGGATCGGAATTGTCGTCGCGCGTGATGAAGCGGATCTTGCGGCCGTTGATGCCGCCGCGGGCGTTGACCATGTCGAAATAGGCGGCCTCCGCCTTGCCGATCGCGCCGAACTCCGACAGCGGCCCTGAATACGGCATGACGTTGCCGATGCGGATGTCGTTCTCGCTCGCGGGTTGCTCGGTGTGCTGCTGCTGCGACATCGCCCCAAGCGACGCAAGAGCGGCGATCAAAACGAACAGCGTCCTGCCGGTGACGTGCATGCTCGACACCTTGTCGTTGGCCCCCAACGAGGTCGGCTCATTCCGCACCCAGGCGAGTTGATCTACGTCAAGCGTTTGGCGATCGTGTGGCCAGGTGGTGCGCTTCAATGCGACGCATGGCGGCCCGGATGAAACGGCAGGCGTGTTGACGCGCCGCTTACACTGAGGGCTTAGACCAAAAGCGTTGCTCCGTCATCCTGAGGTGCGAGTGGCGCGATGCGAAAGGCATCGCGCCGGGAGCCTCGAAGGATGAATGGCCACCGCTGCAACCGAGCGGAGAGCCGGGCCGTCGCCCTTCGAGGGCCGCTGAAGAAGCGGCCACCTCAGGGTGACGGTGATGGACTGATTGTCACGGTCGGAATTCGTAGCCGGTATGGCGTAGTGATATACGGGGCCGGCCATGACGTTGCGGGAGCTTTGCCCGCAACGCCGCGCTACGGCAAACCCCGCGCCTCGAGCTGATGCACCAGCAGCAGCGTCGGCTCGGCAAGACTGTCGCCGGAGCCGTCGAGCCCGAACGCGGCGGCGATGCCGTCGCGGTTGCGCAGGAGGGCGGCGCGCGGGCAGTGGCCGGCGCCGCAGAGCGTTTTCTTCAGCGTCTCGCCTTGTGCGACAACGCCGGCGGAATCGTCCGTGGCCCAGGCCAGCACGATCGGCACGTCGACATTGAGGATGCCGGGGAAGGCCGACCGCTTGTCATATTGGGTGGCGTCGGTGCCGAGATAGGCTTTCTCGCTGTCACTGGCGTCCTTGCCGGCGCGGTAGATCCCGGACACCAGCACGACGCCCGCGACCTCCGCGCGATCGGTCTGGAGCTCGGGATGCGCCAGCAGGGTGGCGACATGGAAGGCGCCGGCGCCATAGCCGACCGCGACGATCTCGCGGGCATCGCCGTTGAACAGGTCGATATTGCCGTGGATCCAGGATAGCGCCGCCGCGACGTCGGTGGCGCCGGTCGGCCAGGCCGCCGACGGCGCCAGGCGATAATTGACCCGCACGCCGATCATGTCGTTACGCGCGGCAAAGCACATGACCTGGTCCTGGATCTCGCGCGACAGGTCCGGCGCACCGCGGTCGCCGGTAAAGGTGTCGCCGGCCACGAACAGCAGCACCGGCCGCGGCGTATCCGCCTTGGTCGTGCTGGCGGCGACATCGAGCACATTGGCCTCGCTCTCGCCGTAGCGCAGGCCGCGCGAGAAGGTGATCTGTTCACACAGCCGCGCCGTGCCGCCGGCGGTGGTGTCGGAATCGGTGAGGCCGACGCGGATGAGATCGGACGGCGCCGTCCGCGATGCCGGCAGGGGACCCGGCACGGGACCATGCGCGGAGGCGGTCGTAACGGTCAGAAAAAGCAAAAAAGCGAGACAATTCTTCATGGCGGTGGGGGCCTTGCGCGCCATATTGGCTCGCTCTCGGGGCCTGTCTTTTCAATTCGCCTTATTAGTTGGCTGGTCTTGAGGCGATTTCACGGCACCTCGGGGCTGCCCCTCGGGCCCGGTTCAATTGCCCGGCTGGAACGTGCAATCTGCCCCGCTGCCGTCCTTCCGCCTGATCGCATTGGGATCGATGGTGCAACTCAGCTTGGTGAGGCTCTCGAAGTTCGATCCTGCCGCGCCATCGGGTGGAACGCCGGCCAGCGCTTCGGTGGCGAAGATCTCGTTGGCGGTCGAGCCGTTCACCGTCTTGACCTTCTTGCCGAAGGTCACCTCGCAGTTGCGAATGGTGATGTCGACATTGCCGGTCCGGCAGACGATCCGGTCGACGGCCACGACGATCGGCTTCTTGTAGGGGATGTCGGCATTGGCGGCGAACAGCATCGCCACCGCCTTCTTCTCGGGCCCGGTCAGGTCCGGCGACAGCGGCGCGATCACGCCCGCCAGCGCTAGCGCGGTCGCGCCCGAGATTTTTGCGGGCGCGGCTGCAGCGGCGCCTTGTGCGCAGGCCGCGAGGAGGCCGCAGGAAAGGATCAATCGACCGAATTTCATCTTGCCCCCACCGGCCTGCCGTTTCAGGCGGCTTTTTTGCGCGTAGCTGCCTTCTTGGCGACCTTCTTCGTGGTCTTTTGGGCCTTTTTCTTCTTCGCCGCCTTCTGGGCGGCGAGATAGGCCTCGACCTTCTTGGAGGAGTGGCCGGCCGCGGCGACGGCGGCCTTCAGCTTGGCGGGGGTGATCTTGAACTTCTTCGACCAGTAGCGGACCTCATAGGCCTCGCTGAGCGCAATCCGGCTCTTGTCGGCGGCGCGGTGCTTCTGGAGCTTGATGTACTCCTCGACCTTCCTGGCGGAGTGGCCGACCTTCTTGACGGCGTATTTCAGCTTGGCCGGCGTCACCTTGAACTTCTTCGACCAGTAGGCGACTTCGTACTTCTCCGTGAGCGCGATCAGCGCCCGATCGGCGCCGCCGCGCTTTGCCTTGTTGTCGGCCATGCTTCTCTCCCGCCCTGGATGACGTGCGTCAATCTAGCATGCAACCCGATTTGGAAGGCAAGATGCCGCCCGCGCGGCGATTGCGCGGAGCGGCCGTTTTGCACTGATGTCTCAAACCGTTGCGTCGCGCGACCGCGTCTCGAGCGGGAAGCGGCGTTCTACTGTGCATGGGGTTGTTTTCGCACTTTTTGTTTTGGAGGTGCCTGTCACACCCGCTTCATCGTCCGGAAGGTGATGGAGTAGCGGCGTGCCTCGACCGGCGGGATGCTGTGCTCCCATTGCGACCGCGCCTCGCCGTCCATCATGTAGAGCGAGCGCGGCAGGGCGTCGAGCGTGTGGCGCTCCCATCTGTCGCCGCTGCGGCGGCGGAAACGGAATTTGCAAGCCGAGCCCAGCGACAGGCCGAGGATCTTGTCGAAGTGCGGCTTGTCGCGATGCCAGCCGATGCCGACGCCGGCGTCATATTCGGTGCACAGCACCTGCCGCACGCTGCCCTCTGCGAGCCCCGCCCATGCCTCGACCTGCCGAGCGACTGGGCGCACCCAGTCCGGGATCGGCGCGGCCTCGGTGAGCCGCTGCAGCGTGTAGTCATAGCTGTAGCCGAACCACGCCACGCGCCGGTTGCCCTCGAAGGCGCCGAACTGGAAGCGCTGGAGCGGCAATGTTGCGATGCGGCCGATCAGCGCCTGCTCAGTGGCGGCGTCGATAAAATTGTCCGTATGGCGAAGGCCGGCCGGCCCTGCTTCCGGTTCGGCGAACAAACTAAGCTGCGTCATTCCTCGCATTTCCGTGATGGAACCTTCTGGCGTCTGGAGCGACTTATCTATGACGCGGGAAAAAACGTGCGAGGCTGTCATGGCAGAGAAGCATACCGCTGATCCGGCAGAGATCATGCGGGCGACCGGTCATCCTGAGCTGGAATATGCCGCCGGCTGGACCATCGCCGGTCTGGTCACCATCGGCACCATCGTCGCCGCCTGGGTGTTTGCGATCTAGGCAGCGGGGAATTGGAGCTCGAAGGCGACGCCCCGCTCGGAGGGCTTGAGCCTGATCGAGCCGCCATGGCTCGCCATCACCGCGCGCGCGATCGCAAGGCCCATCCCGGTCCCGCCCTGGTCGCGCCGGGTGGTGAAGAACGCATCAAAGATCCTGTCGCGGTTCGGCGCCGAAATCGGCTCCCCGTCATTGCTCACCGTCAGCAGCAGGGTCGTCCGCTCATCTACCGCTTCCAGCCGGATTGACTTCGCCCTGTGCCGCACCGCGTTGTCGGCGAGATGCGACAGCACGATCAGCGCCTTCTCGCCGGACATGCCGATCGCCCGCTCGAGGCTGCCGCTGGCCTGGATCGCGCTCTCCGGAAACCGGCTTCTGAGGTCGGCGATGACGGGCGCCAGCTCCGTGCGCTCGTTCTGCGGCAGGCTTTCGGCACGGGCGAGCTCGCGCAGCCGCTGCGCCATCGCCTCCAGCCGCTGGGTGTCCGATAGGATGTTGGCGATGAAGGTCTTCTGCTCGGCCGGTGTCAATCCCTCGGGCTTGCCTTGAAATGAATCCTGCAACAGCTCGGCCGCGCCCTTGATCGAAGTCAGCGGCGATTTCAGCTCGTGGGTGAGGTGGGCCGAGAAGGTCGCGATGTAGTCGGAGCGCCTTGCGAGCTGTTCGGCCATGCCGAGAAAATTGTGCGAGAGCTGGGCGAACTCGCGGGTGCCGTAATGCCGCAGCGGCTGGAACGCCTCGCGGTCGCCGCGGCCGATCCTGGCGGCGCGGTCGATCAGCTCGCGCATCGGCAGCGTGATGGTGCGCGAGAACACCAGCCCAATCGCGATCGTGCCGAGGATGACGGCCAGCCCCGCCAGCACGAACTTGCCGCGCTCCTGATAGAGATGGTCGAAGATGTTGCTCGGGGTCCGCGTGGTGTAGATCACGCCCGCGACGCGGTTGTTGACGATGACCGGCATCGCTGAGAACACGTGCACGCCGAGGCCGCGGCTGAAGGAATAGATCGGCGGCGGCGGCCGATCCGGGACGCGGTTGCGCAAGGTCGCGCGGTACTGCCCGTGCAGGGCGTCCGCGACCTCCTCGATATGGGCGAGCGACTGGCCGACCTCGTAGCGCCCGGCAATCACGACGCCCTGTGGATCGAGGATGCGGAATCCCGCCAGCGTCACCTTCTGGGTCTCGCGGATGATCGGCGTCAGTTTTGCGCCGATCTCGACATAGGCGGCTTGCGCCGGCTGGGACGCGGGCAGCGCATCTGGCCGGCGTCGCAACAGATCGTTGGCGGTGAGGTCAAGGGCGGGGCGGATCGGCGTCACCGGGTCGCCGGGATCGGGCAGCATGTTCGGCGGCACCTCGGGGCCGAGCGTAAGGCCGTTGTCGAGCCTCGCCGTGACCTCCTGCGCATAGATCGTCGCGAGCACGCGGCTCTGCGCAATCAGCTCGGCCTGGGTCTGGCGGATCAGCTGGTTGTCATAGAGGCGGAAGAAGAACAGGCCGACCAGCGGGAGTATCGCGACGGTCGCCAGCACCGTGAAGATCACGAGCCCCAGCGACGGCCGCCATTTGTCGGGCGCCGCGCTCATGCCTCTTTCTCGCAGCGGCCGAGCTTGAAGCCGACGCCGTGGATGGTCTCGATCACGTTCTCGCAATTTTGCGCCGCGAGCTTTGCGCGGATGTTGCGGATGTGGCTGTCGATGGTGCGGTCGGAGACCTGGATGTTGAGCTGATAGGCCGCCCGCATCAGCTGCTCACGGTTGAACACCGAGGTCGGCCTTGTCAGGAACGCGCGCAGGATGCCGAACTCGATCGCGGTCAGTTTCAGCGGCGTGCCGGCGAAGGTCGCGACATGCTGCTCGGGATCAATCAGGAGGCCGCCTTGCGACAGCGCGGCGGGCCCGGCCTTGGCCTCGCCATTGCGCGGGCTGAGGCGGCGCAGGATGACGTTGACGCGCGCCACCAGCTCGCGCGGGCTGAACGGCTTGGTCACGTAGTCGTCGCCGCCGATCTCGAGGCCGAGGATGCGGTCGATCTCCTCGTCGCGCGCCGACAGGAACAGGATCGGCACGTCGGAGCCTTTGCGGATCTCGCGGCAGACGTCGAGACCGTCGAACTCAGGCATGCCGATGTCGAGCACGATCAGGTCGGGCTTGTCGGCGGCAAAGCGGGCGAGCGCCTCCCTGCCGTCGCGCGCCTCGATCACATCCATGCCGGCCTTCTTCAAGGCGACGCGGATGACCTCGCGGATGTGGCCCTCGTCGTCGACGATGAGAATGCGATGCGCCAAGAATCTCTCCGCTGCCTCGTCAACCCGCCGGCTGATTCGCCGCCTGCGCGTCCAGCCTGCGCTGGAGCCGCCAGTTGCGGAAGCCCCAGCTTCGCCAGGCCAGATCCTGACGCTGCTGTTCTACAAGGCGGTCGCGGCGCGACACAAGGCAGCTCTCGAGGTTGCCGGATTTGAGCATGATCGCCTTGTCGATCGCGGGCAGCGCCTGCGGCCCGAGCGTCAGGAGATAATTGATGTCGATCTGCACGCCGTTGCCCGAGGCCTCCCGGCTATGGGCGACATTATAATTGGCAATGAAGGCATCGAAGTTCACCAGCGAACAGCCATAGAGCACGATCGCCAACGCGGTCAGATTGACGCCGACCAGCCATTCGTTGGACCTGTCGAGCACGATGCGGGCGACGATCAGGATCAGCCCGAGCGCCACCAGCCCCATCCAGATGAAGGCCGCGATGCGCCAGTAGGTCAGCATGTAGACGTCGACGTAGAGATCGAGGCGGAGAATGGAGGAGGCGACGAGCAATACGTTCTGTCCGACCCAGAGATAGACCAGCGGCCGGATCACCCTGGATTTCTCGGCCGGGCCACCGGGGCGCATCGCCACCAGCACGAAAGCGGCGGCGAGCAGGGCGGTCGCGATCAGCGGATAGGCGCCGCGATGGGCGTACCACGCATAGGTCACATTATCGGGCAGCGCCACATGACCCCAGAGATAGATGCCGTCAAGAATGGACTGTACCGAGAACAGCAGATTGAACAGGATCAGCGACCGCAGGATGGTGGAGGGACCTAGAAACTCCGGCGAGATGAAGGGTGCAAGCGGCTCCAGCTCCACGACGTCGGTTTGGGCGGTTGCGGCGATCTTTCTGCGCCGCCAGCGCACGTGGATGAACGGCCAGATCAGCGCCAGCATCAGGATCCAGAACAGCACGCGCGGGACGCTGACATATTCGAGGATGATCCTTGGATTGAGCAGCGACACCCATTGCTCGATCACGGGATTGGCGGCGGCGAACAGCGCGACGAACACGGTGCCCAGCACCACCGGCACCAGCCACAGCGCGATGCCGCGGGTGAACGCGGACATGTTGAAGACCTGAAGCGCGTCGGGGAAGACTCTGAAGGGGCCGAACAGGACGAAGTTTCGCAGCGCGCGAGCGCGGTCGGCAAGGCCAGTCGTTTCGGGATTGGTTGCCAGCAGCAGGGCGATGACCAGCGCTGCAATGAGGATCAGGAACGAAAGCGTATTGAGCTCCTCGATGGCCGGCACGAGACCGAGGACGATGACGGCCGCACCGATTGCCGCGCGGCGGATGTCCAGGGACGCGTGGTTGGCGAGGAGCGAGGCGCAGACGATTGCGACTGCAAAGATGATCAGCGCCAGCCCGACCCGCTGGCCATAGAACAGCCAGTCGGAAAGCGCGGCGAGCGCCAGCGCCATCGCGAGCTTGATCGATACAGTCGAAGGCCTGATCGGCTGGATGTCCGTCGCAGGTGTCGTGGCCAGGCTCGTCATATGCAAATGATCTCTCGTGAATAGCGATGTCGTGCAATCTGCACGGCGCTTGCGCAGAAGCCGGGGCCTTGGTCTGCACGGTTTCAGGAGTCTTTTGCAGTTTTCGTGCAGGTGCGCTTTTGCCCCTCGCGTAACGCAAGTCGCGCTGATAGGTGCGATGCGTTCATCATTTTGGACGTGACGCATCATGCAATTCCTCAATCGCATCGGTCTCATCCTGCTCTGGCTCGCCGCGCCTCTTGCCGCATTCGCCGCCGCCAACAAGAACGATCCCTATCTGCTGGTGCTGCGCGGCGCAGGAAACATCGCGCTTGTCGTCGCAAGCCTCCTGATCGTCGCCGTCCTGCTGCGTCGCGGGCATTGGCGCAGCATCCCGGGCAAGCTGCTCGTTATGCTCTGGTGCCTGCCGCCGGCCCTGATGTCGGCGGCGCATCTGAAGTTCGAGCTGCGCAAGCACGATGTCCTCGCTGCCAGCGCCGGCGAGGCGCGTCAGCTCGGGCCGCATTTCATGGTCGGCTATTCCTCGTTTGACGAGGTCGCGCGCCTGGCCGAGCAGGGCTTGATCGGCGGCGTCTACGTCACCCGCCACAACATCCGGGGGCGGACGATCGAGGCGCTGCGGGCCGAGATCGCGGCGCTGCAGGACAAGCGGCGCGCCGCCGGCCTGCCGCCGCTGGTCGTCGCTGCCGACCAGGAGGGCGGCATCGTCGGGCACCTGGCGCCGCCGCTGACAAAGGTGCCGGCGCTGGCAACGCTCGCAGGGCTCGCCCCCGACGAGCAGCAGGAAAAGGCCGAAGAGTTCGGCCGCACCCACGGACGCGAGCTTGCCGGGCTCGGCATCAACCTCAACCTCGCACCCGTGCTCGATCTCAAGCCGCCGCAGCGGCGCAACCGACTCGACTTCCACACGCTGATCGGCCAGCGCGCGATTGCCACCGATCCCGCCGTCGTCAGCGCCATCGCCGGCGCCTATGTGCGCGGACTGGAAGAGTCCGGCGTCGGTGCCACGCTCAAGCATTTTCCGGGCATCGGCCGCGTGCGCACCGACACGCATCATTTCAGCGCCAGTCTCAATGCGCCGGTGGGGGAGCTCGAAGCCACTGACTGGCTGCCGTTCCGCGAGGTGCTGTCGCATTCGCGCAGCGCACTGATGGTCGGCCATGTCACGCTCACCGCGGTCGATCCCGACCGCGCCGCCTCGCATTCGAAGCGCGTCGTCGACGGCATCATCCGCGGCAAATGGGGTTACCAGGGCATGGTGATGACCGACGACCTCGTGATGGGCGCGATCTACCAGAACGACGTCTGCAAGGCCGTGGTCGAGGCCATCAATGCCGGCGTCGATCTACTGCTGGTCGCCTATGACGGCGCGCAGTTCTACCGGGTCTTTGCCTGCGCCCTGGAGGGATCGCGGCAGAACAGGCTCGATGCGCTCATGCTGCGTGCGAGCGAGGCGCGGCTGGAGCGGGGCTTCCCGACCCAGCAGGCGCGAGCCGCGGCAGGCGTGGTTCGAATCGTCGAGCGCCACTAGCCCTTTGCGAACTGACGATAGTCCGGCTCGCGGTGAAACCAGAACTCGTAGCCGGTGACGGCTTTCTGCATGGCGACATCGTGGATCGGCTGGTTGAGCGGAACGACCGGGACATCGCGCATGCAGAGCGCGATGAAATCCTTCACGCACTTGTCGTACTCGGCCGTGTCGGTAGTGAAGCGCGCCTTGTCGATCAGCGCGTCCATCGCCTTGTTCTGGTAGGAGGAGATATTGAAGATCGAATTGTTGCCGTGGAAATTCCAGTAGAAGTAGTATTCTGGATAATCCAGCCAGCCGCTGAATCGATTCAGCGCGAGCGGCAACTCCTTCTTGTTTAGCGTGGTGCGCCAGTTCGCGCCGGGAATCTTTTCGATCGACGCCTTGATGCCGATCTTGGCGAGATTCTCCTGGATCAGGATGGCGGTCGGCTCGCCGACCGTGGCCGTGCCCGTGTCGAGCGACAGCGTCGTTTCGAGCCCGGATTCGAAGCCTGCCTCCTTCATCAGCGCCTTGGCCTTGTCGAGATCGGTGACGTAAGGAGAGGGCTGCGGCCAGACCGGCTTTGAGACCTCGGCCGCTCCGCCATACATTGGCACGGCGCGGCCGAAGAAGGCGCTGCTCTGGATCTGCTCATAGGGCATTGCCCAGGCGATGGCCTGCCGCAGCTTGACATTGTCGAACGGCGGCTTCGCCGTGTTCAGCGCGACGTACCAGAGCGCGTTCGGGATCGGCACGCCCGAGACTTTGACCTTGCCCTCCTTGATGATCTGCTCGAAATCGCGCGGCGCAAAGCCGCTGGAAATATCCGCATCGCCACGCTCCAGCATGGCGCGGCGCGTGCCGGCGGAGGGGACGTCGCGCGCGATCACGCGCTTCACCTTCGGCAGCGGCCCGCTCTTCCAGTCGTCGAAGCGCGCCAGCACGGTCTCGCTGCCGGGCTTCCAGCTCTCGATCCTGTACGCGCCGCCGCCGGCCTCGTTGGTCCTCAGCCACGCCAGCGCCCACGGATCTTCGGCGGTCGCATTCTTCCTGGCGAGCTCCGAATTGATGATGAAGGGCACGACCACGGCGACGTTGAACAGCAGCATCTTGTCCTTGCGGACATAGTCGATGCGGAAGGTGTGGTCGTCGACCACGACGAACTGCTCGGGCTTCTCCAGCGACCCCGCCGACATCTGGAAGGTCGGGAAGCCGCCGACCTTCACCGCGCGGTCGAACGACCATTTGACGTCCTTCGCGGTGACCGGCGTGCCGTCGTGGAATTTGGCATCCTTGCGAAGCTTGAACGTGCAGGACATGCCGTCGGCGGCGACCTCCCAGCTCTCGGCTAGTTCAGGTGCGAGTTTTTCACGGTCGTAGGACAGCGTGCCATCGGGCAGCGTCTTCGAGGCGTAGCTCAGCAGGCGGTCGTAGCAATTCCAGGACAGGCCGTTCACGGTCTGGTTGGAGCCGACCCCCTGCATGTCGAGCGAGTTCGGTCCGAGCTCCTGCACCACCAGCAGCGTCTCGGCGCGGCCCTGCGCCCAGGCGAAAGGCGGCGCGAGCGCCATCATCCCGGCAGCGCCGAGGCCGCCGAGCAAGACGCTGCGTCGATTCACGCCGAAAGATGATGCGTTCATTGGTGGCTCCTCGGAACAGATTTGCGACATAAAGAGGCAAGGCGCGTGCCATCGGCCGCGGCTTCACGGCGTCCCATCCTGTGCGGATCGCGTTCCTACGGCGTCACCGCTCCGCGTGCCACCGCGCGCGGGGCGGTCAGCTCCTTCCATGTGGAATTGGCGAGATGCACCGGCGAGAACGCCGGACGCTCGACATAATGTCCGTCGCCCGCCTCGGCACGCAGATCGCCATCCTTCCAGACAATGCGACCGCGCGAGAGCGTAGCCGCCGGCCCGCCGGTGCAGGCAAAGCCTTCGAAGACGTTGTAGTCGATCCGGCTCATCTGCCGCTTCGCGCTGATGGTTTTGCTTGCCTTGGGATCCCACACCACGACATCGGCATCCGAGCCGACGGCGACCGCGCCCTTGCGCGGATAGATATTGAGGATGCGGGCGATGTTCGCCGAGCTCACCGCGACGAATTCCTCCTTCGTCAACCGCCCCGTGGCGACGCCCGCGGTCCATAGCAGCGCCAGGCGATCTTCGAGCCCGCCGGTGCCGTTCGGGATCTTTCTGAAATCGCCGAGGCCGAACCGCTTCTGCTCGGTGGTGAAGGCACAATGGTCGGTCGCGACCACTTGCAGCGAGCCGGCCTGCAGGCCCGCCCAAAGACTGTCCTGATGTGACTTGTCGCGGAACGGCGGCGACATCACGCGCTGTGCGGAATGATCCCAGTCCTTGTTCTGATATTCGCCGGCGTCGAGCAGCAGATGCTGGATCAGCGGCTCGCCATAGACGCGCTTACCCGCGGCCCGCGCCCGGGCGATAGCCTCATGCGCCTCGCGGCAGCTGGTGTGCACGATATAGACTGGTGTGCCCGTCATATCAGCAATCATGATGGCACGGTTGGTGGCTTCACCCTCGACCTCCGGCGGCCGTGAATAAGCGTGGCCCTCGGGGCCGGTGACGCCGCGCGCGATCAGCGCCTCCTGCATCAGGGCCACGACGTCACCGTTCTCCGCATGGACGACAGGCATGGCGCCGAGATGGGCGCAGCGCGCGAACGAGTTGTAGAGCTCGTCGTCGTTCACCATCAGCGCGCCCTTGTAGGCCATGAAATGCTTGAAGGTGTTGATGCCGTAGGTTCTGACCACGGTCTCCATCTCGTCATAGATCTGCTTCGACCACGAGGTCACCGCCATGTGGAAACCGTAGTCGGTCGCCGCCTTCTCGGATTTGTGCCGCCATTCCTGGTAGGCCGCGAGCATCGACTGGCCCGGATCGGGCAGGCAGAAATCCACCACCATGGTGGTGCCGCCGGTCAGCGCGGCCTTGGTTCCCGATTCGAAATCGTCGGCGGTCACCGTGCCCATGAACGGCATTTCGAGATGGGTGTGCGGATCGATCCCGCCCGGGATGACGTAAGCGCCGTCGGCATCGACGATCTCCGTGCCTGCAGGTGCGTCGATCGATGCCCCGATCGCGACGATGGTCGCGCCGTCGATCAGCACGTCCGCGCGGCGCGAATGATCATGATTGACGACGGTGCCGCCGCGGATGAGGAGGGGCATGGGGAACTCCGGCGAGAGGACGGGACGCCGCGAAAGCTAAGCGCGCGGCCCGCGATGCGACAGGCGAAATTTTAGTCAGGCACCGCCGACAACCTCGCTCCGTTCTCCCAGCCGCTATGCTGCCCGCGCGATCAAGCCATCGACCATCGCGCGCACCAGGCCTGCGATCTCCTTGCGCAGCGCCGGCAGCGGCACGGCGACCAGCTTCTGCTCCAGTCCCAGCGCCACCATGCCATGCACCGCCGAGAACAGGCTGCGCGCGGTGATGCCGAGCTCCTCCGCGCCCCGCTTTGGAAACAGCAGCGCCAGCGGCTGGTAGATGTGCCGGAACAGCTGCATCTGGTCCTCGATCGACCAGTCGGGCAGGGCCTTGTCGGCGTCCATGCGATGCTCGAACAGCGCGCGCCAGAGCTGGAGATTTTCCGCGGCGAAATCGCAATAGGCAATCGCGATGCGGACCAGCGTCTCCTGTGGCGAGGGCTCGCCCGCGCTTTCCGCTGCGCTCAGCGCCTCATCGAGCCGAAGCAGCGTGCGTGAGCCGACGCGCAGGATCAGCTCGTCCACGTCAGTGACGAGATTGTAGACCGCGCCATTGGCGCAGCCGATCTCGCGGGCCAAATCGCGGGTCTTCAGGCCCGCCAAACCGCGGTCAGCGATCATGCGTTCGGCCGCCTGGATCAGGTCGGCCCGCAATTTCTCTCGACGTTCCAAAGCTTTAGTCATTTGTTAACCAGGGGCGTGAGCATTGCTCAAATTTCGCTTGAGCGTCGCTCAAGTTGTGCTACAAAGCATCCGTGAGCAACGCTCATAACAGGGAGCAGCAAATGTTCAAGACGGTAGTGACACTTTTCCGCGGCAGCGTTGCCGCCGCAGGCGAGGAGCTGGAGGACCGCACGGCTCTCCTGATCCTCGACCAGCAGATGCGCGATGCGGCCGCGGCCGTCGAGCGCAGCAAGCGGACGCTGGCGCTGGCGATTGCGCAGGACCAGCAGGAGGGGCGCAAGCTCGAAGCGACCATTGCCCGCATCGCCGATCTCGAGACCCGCGCGGTTGCGGCGCTCGACGGCGGCCGCGAGGATCTCGCCAAGGACGCGGCCGAAGCCATCGCAGGTCTCGAAGCCGACCGCGATGCGGCCATGACGGCCCGCGCGCTGTTCGCGACCGAGATCGCGCGGCTGAAGCGGCATGTCGCCAATGCGCAGGACCGCATCACCGAACTCGATCGCGGCCGCCGCGTCGCCCGCGCCTCGGAAGCGGTGCGCTCGCTTCGCCGCAGCGGCATCGAGGCGGCACGCCCTTATGAATCGACGCTGCCGGAGGCCGAGAGCACCCTGCGACGCCTGCGTGAGCGGCAGATGGAAGCCCAGGCCGCCGATGATGCGCTGGTCGAGCTCGATGCGGCCACCGGCCCGCTCGCCACCGCCGAAAGACTCGCCGAGCAGGGTTTTGGCCCCCGGCTCAAGACGACCGCGGACGACGTGCTGGCACGGTTGAAGTCCAGGCGCATGCCGACTGCCTGATCCCGAACCCGATCTCTCAAAACCCCATCATCATTCGAACCAACAGGAGACCATCATGAACCAGAACGGCCAACCCCACAGCGGCGCCTGGGTGACCTTCACTTACGCATCCTTCGCAGCCTCCGCTTTCCTCGTCGCGATCGGCATCTTCTTCCTGCCGATTGATCTCTGGATGAAAGGCTATCTCACCATGGGCATCGTGATGCTGATCCAGACCTGCGTCACCCTGACCAAGACCGTCCGCGACAACCACGAGAGCGGCCGTCTGGTGAACCGGATCGAGGATGCCAAGGCCGAGCGCCTGCTGATGGAGGTCTCCAAGGCGGCCTGAGCTTGAGACTGGCCGCAGCAAACAAGCAAGAGGGTGGCGGAACAACTCGTTCTGCCACTGTGCCCGAAGCTATCGCTAGCGCCGCCGAATTGTGTCCCGTCAATTTGCTCCGCGTTGGCGATATCGCGCCTGCGAAATGCAACCGAGCCATGACGGATCGCGCGGGCGCGCGCTCTTGCGCGTTGTGACGGGCCGGAGCACTCTGCGTTCGCGGTACGAAGAATGCCGCCAATAAAGACGTGCCTATAAAATTTTGGCGAGGAAGCATCCATGGCGGTGACGCGGATCGACTGCGACATCCACCCGGCGGTCGGCGGCACGCGCACGACGCTGCTTCCCTATCTCAGCGATCACTGGAAGGAGCAGGTGGTCAGCCGCGCCATCGACGGCCTCGACCTCACCTCCTATCCGCCGAGCATGCCGCTGACCGGCCGCGCCGACTGGCGGCCGGCCAATGGCGCCAAGCCGGGCTCCGATCTCGCGATGGTGCAGAAGGGCGCGTTCGACCAATTGGGCGCGAGCCACGCGATCCTCAACGTGCTCTATGGCGCCCAGGCCGTGTTCGATTCCTACATGGCGGCCGATTTCTGCAAGGCGATCAACGACTGGATCGCCGCCGAATGGCTGTCGCGTGACCGGCGCCTGCGCGCCTCGATCGTGGTGCCGATGCAGG
The DNA here is from genome assembly GCF_054185225.1 of Bradyrhizobium sp. 18BD. Lineage (NCBI taxonomy): Bacteria > Pseudomonadati > Pseudomonadota > Alphaproteobacteria > Hyphomicrobiales > Nitrobacteraceae > Bradyrhizobium > Bradyrhizobium sp. 18BD. The sequence goes on from NZ_JAVAYL010000012.1 coordinate 114,194, forward strand.
CGCCTGATCTGGCGATCGAGGAAATCGAGCGCCGCGCCGGCGACAATCGTTTCGTCTCTATCCTGGTGCTGGCGCAGGGCGAGACGCTGCTGGGACGCCGGCATTTCTGGCCGGTCTACCAGCTCGCGGAAAAGTACAAGGTGCCACTCGCCATCCATGCCGGCACGCAATATCGGCAGGCGCCGAGCTCGGCCGGCTGGCCCTCGCACCGCTACGAATATTACTTCGTCGAGGCTCAGGCGTTTCAGGCGCAGATCCTGAGCCTGATCTATGAGGGCGTGTTCGGCAAATACCCCGATCTCAAGGTCGTGCTGATGGAATCCGGCGTGAGCTGGCTGCCGGCCTTCATGTGGCGCGCCAACAAGACATGGCGCGGCGTCCGCGTCGAGGTGCCCTGGGTCGAGCGCGAGCCGGCCGCGATCATCCGCGACAATTTCCGCGTGACCATGCAGCCGTTCGATGCGCCCGGCGATGCCAAAAGCGTCGAGGAGATCATCGATCAGATCGGCTCCGAAAAGATGTTCCTGTTCGCGTCCGACTATCCGCACTGGCAGTTCGACGGCGATGATCCGATCCCGCCACATCTGCCGAAGAGCATTATCGAGAAGATGTGCGTCGACAATCCGCTGGAGACGTTTCCGCGGTTGTCTCTCTCCAATTAATTCCAGGAGGTTCGAATGAGTGAAGTCATCGACCGTCCGCTGCGTGACGACGAGAAGCCTGCCGCATCACGGCTGCGGATCGTCGATTGCGACGTGCATCCGAGCCTGCACTCCTTCGACGACCTCAACGAGTTCCTGCCGAAACGCTGGCAGCAGCATCTGAAGGAATACGGCAGCCATCTGCGCACGCCCTACCTCTTCACCACGCCCTATCCGCGCTCCTCGCCGCTGATCGCGCGGCGCGATGCCTGGCCGCCGACGGGTGGGCCGCCCGGCTCCGATCTCGCCTTCATGCAGAAGCAGCATCTCGATCCGCTCGACGTCGAGTTCGGCATCCTGCAGGTGCTCGATCTCTTCATCTTCTCGCAGCAGAACCTCGAATTCGGCGCTGCGATCCAGCGCGCCATCAACGATTGGCAGCTGGCATTCTGGTCGCACCGCGATCCGCGCCTGAAGGCCTCGATCCTGGTCGGGCAGGACGGGGTGGACCTTGCGATTGCCGAGATCGAGCGCTGCGCCAAAATCGGCGAATACATCCAGATCAACGTCTCGCCGCGCGCCAACGAGCCGCTCGGCCGGCGCCGCTACTGGCCGATCTACGAGCGCGCGCAGGAATTGGACCTGCCGCTCGGCATCCATGTCGGCGGCTATGGCGGCCACGCGCCGACCGGCGGCGGCTGGCCGTCTTATTATGTCGAGGAGCACCAGTCGAACGCGCACACCATCGCGGCGCAGCTCGCCAGCCTCGTCATCGAGGGTGTGCCGGAGCGGTTTCCAAAGCTGAAGATCGTCTTCATCGAGGGCGGCTTCGGCTGGATCCCTTCGGCGGTGTGGCGAATGGACCAGCATTTCGAGCGGTTCCGCAGCGAGGTGCCGCATCTCAAGCGCAAGCCGTCCGAATATGTCCGTGAGCATTTCTGGTTCACGACCCAGCCGATCGACGAGCCGGACGAGGCGCGGCATCTGCGCGCGCTGATCGAATGGGTCGGGATCGACCGCCTGTTGTTCTCGTCGGACTATCCGCACTGGGATTTCGACGACCCGCGCTTTGCCTTCAAGACGCCGCTGACCGAGGCCGAGCGGAAGAAGATTTTCAGCACCAATGCCCGCGCGGTCTACAAGTTCTGATCAACATGGCCCGTCACATCGTCGCGACCACCTCGGAGATCCCGCCCGGCGGCAACAAGGTCGTCGATGTCGCCGGCCGCGATATCGTCGTGTTCCACGTCAATGGCGAGTTCTTCGCGCTGTTGAACCGCTGCCCGCACGAGGGCGCGCCGTTGGAGAAAGCGGCGTGCGTGGCGCGGCTGACCTCGCCCGAGCCGGGCGTCTACGAGCGGTCACGCGTCGGTGAGATGCTGCGCTGTCCCTGGCATGGCTGGGAATTCGATATGCGCAACGGGCAGTCCTGGTTCGATCCGAAACGCGTCAAGATCCGGTCATATCCCGTCGCGGTGGAGCGCGGCGACGAGCTCCAGAAGGGCCCGTATGTTGCCGAGACGTTTCCGGTCCATGTCGAAGACAGTTATGTGATTGTCGAGGTCTGAACCGGCATTGCCGATTGAGATTCCAACGCAGGTGCGATATGGCTCTCGCGCTTTCCAGAGGCGGAGATGAGCTTTGTCGAAACAATCCCTGCGTGAGGAGGCCGAGCGCCTGATCCGCGAATCGATGGAAAAGAAGACCATCGTCGTCAAGCAGGGCACGACCCGCATCGAGGCCGTCTGCGGCAAGTGCGGCGCGCCCAACCGGGTGCAGGCGGAAAAAGGCCAGAGCCGGGTCAAGTTCTCCTGCAAGAATTGCGGGCACCAGCAAGAGACGCTGTAGCCGGCTTAACCTCTCCCCGCTCTTGTGCGGGGAGAGGTCGGATTGCGAAGCAATCCGGGTGAGGGGCATGGCACTGGCGAGCCGCGATGAAAGTCGCGCCGATTCCGCGGCGGCCTACTACGAAATCCCTTCAATAATTGAGATCCCAGTTTGCCGAGGCAGCCCCTCACCCACCCTCTCCCCGTAAGAACGGGGCGAGGGAGTGAGGGAGCGGTGCACACTTACTTCCCCTCCACAAACTTCCTGAACGCATCCGCATAGTCCGGGTGCCAGCGCGACAGCGGCGGGCGGTTCTCGACGATGTCGCCGGCGGCCCACAGCATGCGCTTCTCGTCGAGCGCGCGCGGCACGTCGTTGTCCGGGCACAGAATGTAGAAATCGCCGGCCGCGAGCCGCTTCAGCATGAAATCCACCGTTTGCTCCGGCGTCCAGGCGCCGGCGGGCTTTTCGGTGCGGCCCTTCGCGGTCAGCCCGGTGAAGACGAAGCCGGGGATCAGCAGGTGCGCGGTGATATGGCAATCCTTGGTGTTGCGCAGCTCATGCTGGAGCGCTTCCGTGAACGCCTTCACGCCGGCCTTGGAGACGTTGTAGGCGGGATCGCCCGGCGGCGTGGTGATGCCCTGCTTCGAGCCGGTGTTGATGATGAGACCGGCCCTGCCGCGCGCGATCATCTGGGGTGCGAAGATGCGCGAACCGTTGATGATGCCCCACATGTTGACGGCGATGATGCGCTGCCAATGGTCGGGCTCGCCGAACAGGGTGCTGCCGGGCTGGATGCCGGCATTGTTCATGAGCAGGTCGGTCCCGCCGAAATGCGCGCCCACCGCGCGTTCCAGTTCCCTGACGCTTTCCGCCTTGCCGACGTCGACCGCGAAAGTCATCACATGTGTGGCAGGAGTAACGGATGACAGTTTTGTTGCGGCCTCTGCCAGCCGAGCCTCATCGACATCGGCGATGCACACTTTCATGCCGGCACGCGCGAAGGCCTCGGCGGCCGCGAGCCCGATGCCGGAGGCGCCACCGGTGATCACGGCGACATTGTCTTTGACGATGGCTGGGTGTGGCATGGCTCGTCTCCGGGCAGGGGGCTTGGTCGAGCTATAACATGGCGCTCGCGCGACCCTGCACAAGTCGGCATGGGAGGTCTTCGTTCCGCGCCGCCTTTACGCCCCTCCGGCAGCGCTGTATTCTCCTCAACCTAACGATCCCGCCCAGATCGAACCCAATCAATCACCTGACAGGGAGTGAAGCCATGGCTGTGTCGCAGGCTATTCCGATCACGCGTCATCCGTTCGCCAACGGGTCCTACAAGCAGATGCTGATCGACGGGAAGTGGGTTGATGCCGCTTCCGGCAAGCGCTTCGAAACCCACAACCCCGCCACCGGCGAGCTGCTCGCAACCGTCGCCGAGGGCGACAAGGAGGATATCGATCGTGCGGTCGCCGCCGCCCGCCGTGCCTTCGAGGGCCCCTGGAGCAAGGTCAAGCCGTTCGAGCGCCAGAACCTGCTGCTCAAGCTTGCCGACCTCGTCGAGAAGAACTTTGACGAATTGTCGCAGCTTGACACGCTCGACATGGGCGCGCCGCTCAGCCGCACCCGCGCCTATCGCCTCCGCGCCGTCGGCATGCTGCGCTATTACGCCGGCCAGACCACCGCGATCCACGGCGAGACCATCGAGAACTCGCTGCCCGGCGAGATATTCTCCTACACGCTGAAAGAGCCGATCGGCGTCGTCGGCGCCATCATTCCCTGGAACGGCCCGCTCACCGCGACGATCTGGAAGATCGGCCCGGCGATTGCGACCGGCTGCACCGTGGTGCTCAAGCCCGCCGAAGAGGCGCCGCTGACCTCGCTGCGCATCGCCGAGCTCGCGATGGAAGTCGGTATTCCGCCCGGCGTCATCAACGTCGTGCCCGGCTATGGCGAGACCGCGGGCGCCGCGCTCGCCTCGCATCATGACGTCGACAAGGTCGCCTTCACCGGCTCGCATGTCACGGGCCAGTCGATCATCCGCGCGTCCGCCGGCAACCTCAAGCGCGTCTCCCTCGAACTCGGCGGCAAGTCACCGGACATCGTGTTCGCCGACGCGGATCTCGATGCTGCCGTTCCTGGTGCAGCGATGGCGGTGTTCGCCAATTCGGGCCAGATCTGCAGCGCCGGCACGCGCCTGTTCGTCGAGCAGTCGATCTACGAAGAGTTCGTCGGCCGCGTCGCCGAGTTCGGCAAGAAGCTGCAGGTCGGCAACGGTCTCGATCCCAACGTGCAGATCGGGCCGCTGGTCTCCGAGCAGCAGCTTGAGCGCGTCACCGGCTATCTCGATATCGGCCAGAAGGAAGGCGCGCGCGCGCTCGCCGGCGGCGGCCGCGTCACTGAAGGCGCGCTGTCGAAGGGCTTCTTCGTCTCGCCGACCGTGTTCGCGGGCGTGCAGGACAACATGCGCATCGCGCAGGAGGAGATCTTCGGTCCCGTCATCTCCGCGATCGCGTTCAAGGACATGGACGAACTGGTCAAGCGCGCCAACAACACCACGTTCGGTCTCGGCTCGGGCCTGTGGACGCGCGACGTCACCAAGGCGCATGCGGTCGCGAAATCGCTGCGCGCCGGCTCGGTGTGGGTGAACTGCTACCAGGCGATGGATCCGGCCGTGCCGTTCGGCGGCTACAAGATGAGCGGCTACGGCCGCGAGTCCGGCAAGCAGCACGTCGAGGAATATCTCAACGTGAAGTCCGTTTGGATCAAGACGGCGTAAGGCCTGTTCTCTGCCGCGTTCCGCGCGAGGGAATATCTGCTTTTGTGAGGGGCGGCGCCTTTTCCGGCGGCCGCCCCTCGCTATATGATCGGCATCCTTTCAGTGACATCCGGGGTCCCCATGAAATTCGAGGCGTTGTTTAGGCCGCTCCAGGTCGGTCCGTACAAGCTCGCGCATCGCGTCGCGATGGCGCCGTTGACGCGCATGCGCGCCGAGCGCGAGAGCTTTTCGCCGCGCCCGCTCAACGCCGAATATTACGGCCAGCGTGCGACGCAAGGTGGCCTGCTGATCGCCGAAGCCTCGCCGGTGCTCTCGCACGGCCGCGGCAATCCGGCGACACCAGGCATCTATTCGGAGGCGCAGATCGCCGGCTGGCGCAAGGTGGTCGATGCCGTGCACGCCAAGGGTGGCATCATCTTCCTCCAGCTCTGGCATGTCGGCCGCGTCTCGCATTCGTCCTATCATGGCGGTGAGCTGCCGGTGTCGGCCTCGGCGATTCCGATCAAGGCGGAAGGCATGAAGGCGATGACCGCCGACGGCAAGATTTCGGACTATGAGACGCCGCGCGCGCTGGAGACCGACGAGGTCAAGGGCATCGTCGAAGCTTTCCGGCAGGGCGCCAAGAACGCGCTTGCCGCGGGCTTCGACGGCGTCGAGATCCACGGCGCCAACGGCTATCTGCTCGAGCAGTTTTTGCAGTCGCGCAGCAACCAGCGCATCGACCAATATGGCGGCTCGATCGAGAACCGCGCGCGGCTGCTGCTCGAGGTCACGCAGGCCGCAATCGACGTCTGGGGCGCCAATCGCGTCGGCGTCCGGCTGTCGCCGCACGGCATCGCCAATGATTCCGGTGAGCCCGATCCGATGCCGCTCTACACCCATGTGGTGAAGGCGCTCGACAAGCTCGGCCTTGCCTATCTGCACTTCATCGAGCCGCGCTCCAGCGGCGCGGGCCGGGCCGATGTTCATTGGGAGAACGTGCCCTCGGCGATGGTGCTGTTCCGCCCGCTCTACAGCGGCGTGCTGATGACCGCCGGCGGGTTCACCGGCGAGAGCGCCAATGCGGCGATTGCAGACGGCCACGCCGACATCATCGCCTTCGGCCGCATCTTCATCTCCAACCCCGATTTGCCGCGCCGGCTGGAGCACGATTATCCGATCACGCCGTATAACCGCGCGACGTTCTACGGCGGCGAGGAGAAGGGGTACACGGATTATCCTGTCTATGACGAGCTGACGCCGGCGTAGGTATTCCTCGTAGCCCGGATGAGCGAAGCGATATCCGGGACTTTCGCTTGAGCGGTAGATTTCCCGGATGTCGCTTCGCTCATCCGGGCTACGAGACTATTGTTTAGGCTCCGACCGCACCACAAACTCCGTCATTGCGAGCGCAGCGAAGCAATCCAGGATCGTTCCGCGGAGACAGTCTGGATTGCTTCCGCCTTCGCCAAAGGCTTCGGCGGGCAAGTCGCTGCGCTCGCAATGACGACGGAGAGACTTCCATGGCCAAAGCCGCAGTCGCCGCAGGAACCGCCACCGGCCAATGCCTCTGCGGCAAGGTCACCTTCGAGATCGACGTTCCCGCCCGCTGGGCCTGGCATGACCATTCCGCCGCCAGCCGCCGGGCCCATGGCGCGGCTTACGCGACCTATGTCGGCAGCTGGAAGAAACGCTTTCGCATCATCTCAGGGAAAACCGCGCTGAGCCGCTTTGAAGACAAGGCCACCAGGACCGCGCGCAGCTTCTGCTCGCATTGCGGTACGCCGATCGCCTATGAGCGCCCGCGCGGTCCCCACATGGTCAACATCCCCCGCGCCTTGTTCAAGGAACGCACCGGCCGCCAGCCGCTCTATCACATCGCGATCGAGGAGCTGCAGGAATGGGCCTATACCGGCGAGCCGCTGGTGCCGCTGAAGGGTTTTCCCGGCGTGGTCTGGCAGCGCTCGAAAAAGAAGAAGCGTGCGGGCGGTGAAGATCCATTCGAGCTCGGGCGGGAGGAGATGTAGCGCCTCTCCCACGCAACGCAGCCATGACCGCACTTCCTTGCGCGCATCACGCGACTTCGGCCATCATGTTCCCCGTCCTTGCGGCAACGTCCGCTCTCGGAGGAAACATGAAGAACAAGATCACCGGCCGTTCCGCCTTTCTCGCGCTGCTCAAGGACGAGGGCATCACGCATCTGTTCGGCAACCCCGGGACCACCGAGCTGCCGATCATGCATGCGCTGAAGGACCATCCTGATCTCACCTATGTGATGGCGATGCAGGAGAGCCTGGTGGTGGCGATCGCGGATGGCTATAGCCGCGCCTCCGGCAAGCTCGTCGCCTGCAACGTCCATGTCGCGCCCGGCCTCGGCAATGCGATGGGCTCGCTCTACAACGCCCAGTTCACGGGCACGCCGATGATCCTGACCGCGGGCCAGCAGGAGCAGGGCCATGGCCTGATGGAGCCGGTGCTGTACGGTCCGCTGGTACGCATGGCCGAGCCGCTGGTGAAATGGGCGGTCGAGGTGACGCGGCTGGAAGACCTGCCGCGCATCGTGCGCCGCGCCGCCAAGGTCGCGATGACGCCGCCCACGGGGCCGGTGTTCATCTCGCTGCCGGGCGATATCCTCAACAGCGAAGCCGGCATCGATCTCGGCCGCTCCACCCGCATCGACGCACGCACAAAGCCGTCGGATGAAGCGCTGAAAGCTTTTGCCACGCGCCTGCTCAAGGCCGAGCGTCCCGTCATCGTCACCATGGACGAGGTGGTCAAGAGCGATGCGCTGAAGGAAGCCGCCGAACTCGCCGAACTGCTCGGCGCGGCCGCCTACCAATCCTCGACGCCCTATGGTTCGCACTTCGTGTCTGAGAGCCCGAGCTTCGTCGGCACGCTGGCACGCGTGCAGAAGGTCGCGCGCGATACGCTCGCGCCTTACGACCTGCTGATCGCGCTTGGCGGCGATCCCCTGCGGATGTCCGTCTACAGCGAGGTCGATGCGCTGCCGGATGGACTCGGCGTCGTGCAGATCGGTCTCGTCGACTGGGAGATCGCCAAAAATTACGGCGCGGAGATCGCGCTCAAGGCCGACCTCAAGGAAACGCTGCGTGCGCTGATTCCGGTGCTCAAGGAGATGGGCGGCGCCGCACTGGCGAGCCGCGCAAAACAGCGCCTCGCCGAACTGGCGCCAAAGAACTGGAGCGCGCGTCGCGCCGCTTTGGTCGAGCAGATCGGCAAGAGCGCGGGACGTGCGCCGATCGATCCCGATTATCTCGTGCTGCAAATGGTCGAGGCGATGCCCGATCATGCGATCCTCGTCGACGAAGGTCTCACGTCGAGCCGCCAGATCACGGCGCTGCGGCCGCATCGCGACCGCTATGGCTATCACGGCCTTGCCTCCGGCGGCATCGGCTGGGGCCTTCCGGCCTCGGTCGGCGCCAGCATCGCCAATCCGGATCGCCCCGTCGTGTGCTTCTCCGGCGACGGCAGCGCAATGTATTCGATCCAGTCGCTGTGGACGGCCGCGCATCACAAGCTGCCGCTCAACATCGTCATCGCCAACAATGGCGGCTATCGCATCATCAAGCAGCGCCTGCTCGCTTTCCATGGCGACGACAATTACGTCGGCATGGACTTCGCCGATCCGCCCGTGGATTTCGCCGGCGTGGCGAAAGCCCTCGGCTGCGAGGCGATCAGGATCAGCGATCCCCGCGAATTGAAGGCGACGCTGGCATCAGCGTTCAATCGGCCCGGGACGAAGCTGATCGAGGTGATGGTGGACGGGAAGGTGTAGCCACAGGGAAGATGCGGCGACAGCGTTCTTCGACTCATCACCGTCACCCTGAGGTGCCGGAGCGAAGCGGAGGCCTCGAAGGGCGACGGCCCGGCTGCATCGCGGCCGTTCATCCTTCGAGGAGCGCGAAGGGCGCGCACCTCAGGGTGACGGAACTTACAGCGCGTGACGGCTACTACCCCTTCTTCCCCACCCGATACCCCGCCGCCGGATGTGGCGCGTCGAGCCGGGCGCGGCCGTCGCCGAACAGTTTTTCGCGCAGCGTGCCTTTCGCATATTCGGACTTGTACCGTCCGCGCTTGGTCAGCTCCGGCACCAGCATGTCGGCGATGTCCTCGAAATCGCCGGGCGAGATCGCAAATGCGACGTTGAGGCCGTCGACGTCGGTCTTCTCGAACCAGTCCTCGATCTTGTCGGCGACGCTTTCGGGTGTGCCGACCACGACCGGGCCGGCGCCGCCGATGCCGACATGCTCGATGACGTCGCGCACGGTCCAGACGCGATCGGGGTCGCCGCGGGTGACGTTGTCGAGCGCGCTGCGGCCGGCATCGTTCTGGACGTGGCGAACCTGCTGGTCGAGCTCGTAGCCGGAGAAGTCGATGCCGGTCCAGCCCGACATCAGGGCCAGCGCGCCTTCCGGATTGATGTGCGAGCGGTAGTCGGCATATTTCGCAGCCGCTTCGGCTTCGGTGTTGCCGAGGATGATCGTCATCATGTTGAACATCAGGATCTCGGCCGGATCGCGGCCGAGCGCGGCGGCCTCCTGGCGGATCGCCGAGACGCGCGGCGCGATGATCTTGGCCGACGGTCCCGACATGAACACGCATTCGGCGTGCTTGGCCGCGAACCGCCGGCCGCGCGGCGAGGTGCCGGCCTGGTAGAGCACCGGCGTGCGCTGCGGCGACGGCTCGCTGAGGTGAATGGTGTTGTTGATGCGGTAGTTCGCGCTCTCGTGGTTGACGCGATGCACCTTGCTGGGATCGGTGAAGATGCCGCGCTTGCGATCGCGCAGCACCGCGTCGTCCTCCCAGCTTCCTTCCCAGAGCTTGTAGACCACCTCCATATATTCGTCGGCGATGTCGTAGCGGTCATCGTGCCCGGTCTGCTTGTCCTTGCCGGCCCCGCGCGCGGCACTGTCGAGATAACCGGTGACGACGTTCCAGCCGATCCGTCCCTCAGTGAGATGGTCGAGCGTCGACATCCGCCGTGCGAACGGGTAGGGCGGCTCGAAGGAGAGATTGCTGGTGACGCCGAAGCCGAGATTTTTAGTCACCGCGGCCATGGCCGAGAGCAGCAGCAGCGGCTCGTTCGACGGCGTCTGTGCTGCATTGCGCAAGGCCGCGTCAGGGCTGTTGCCATAGACGTCGTAGACCCCGAGCACGTCGGCCAGGAACAATCCGTCGAAGCGGCCGCGTTCCAGCGTCTTGGCGAGATCGATCCAATAGGGCAGGCGGTTATATTCGGCGGTGCGGTCGCGCGGATGGGTCCACAGGCCCGGTGACTGGTGTGCGACGCAGTTCATCGCAAAGGCATTGAGCCTGATTTGTTTGGCCATGATCGTCCCCCGGCGCTCTGTACTGAGCGCTCTTCGAATGATAGATGTGCGCCCCAACTTGGCGAAGTTCTTGCATATAGCGCGACCTTGGCAAGGCCAAAATCGGCAGCAGTCCCGCCTTTGGCAAGCCAATCTCAATAGAGCAAGAACGAAATCCCAAGAGCGAAGCAAGAGCTAACCAAGAACTATCCAAGTCCCCGCCACTTTCGACGGCCAGCGTAGCCCGCTAGGTTCGCCCGCGTCGAAACCTTGAAAACGAAAGCAATGACCAGAGCCGACGCCATCGCCCGCGCCCGGGACGACTTCAAATCCGGTGCGTTCCTCGCTGAACTCGACCGCCGCGTCGCCTACAAGACCGAGAGCCAGAATCCGTCACGCGGCGCCGAGCTGCGTGCCTATCTGGAACAGGAGATGATCCCCTCCTTCGCCGCGCTCGACTTCACCAGCCGGATCGTCGAATCCCCCAGCGGCAAGGCGCCGTTCCTGTTCGCCGAGCATCACGAGAGCGCCTCCGCGCCGACCGTGCTGGTCTATGGCCACGGCGACGTCGTCGACGGCATGGAGGGCGAGTGGCGCGATGGCCGCGATCCCTGGCGCACCACGGTCGCGGGCACGCGCCTCTATGGCCGCGGCACCGCCGACAACAAGGGCCAGCACAGCATCAACATGGCCGCGCTCCGCGCGGTGCGCGAGGTCCGCGGCGGCAAGCTCGGCTTCAACGCCAAATTCATCGTGGAGATGGGTGAGGAGATCGGCTCGCCCGATCTCGGCAAGGTCTGCGACCTCAACCGCGAGGCGCTGAAGGCCGATCTGTTCATGGCGTCCGACGGGCCGCGTTTGTCTGCCGACCGGCCGACGCTGTTTCTGGGCTGCCGCGGCGGCATCCGCATTCATCTCGATGTCAACTTGCGCGATGGCGGCCACCATTCCGGCAATTGGGGCGGCGTGCTCTCCAACCCCGCGACCATCCTGGTCAACGCGATCTCGACGCTGGTCGACGGCCACGGCCGTCTCCAGCTCGACGCCCTGAAGCCGCCGCGGCTCACCAACCAGATCCGCAGCTATCTTGCGGACGTGCAGGTGGTCCCGACTGCGGACGAGCCGGCGCTTGCCGAGAACTGGGGCGAAGACGGTCTCTCCGCGGCGGAGCGGCTCTATGCCTGGAACACGCTCGAAGTGCTGGCGATGTCGTCGGGCAATATCGAGAAGCCGGCGAACGCCATTCCCGGCCACGCCAATGCCGTGCTGCAACTGCGTTTCGTGGTCGGCACCAAGGTCGATGGCCTGATCGACGCCGTCCGCGCCCATCTGGTCGCGAAGGGTTTTCCGATGGTCGAGGTGCGGGCGGCGCAGAGCTTTGCCGCCTCGCGCACCGATTTCGACAGCCCCTGGATCACATGGGCGGCGGATTCAGTGAAGGAGACCACCGGCAAGCCGCCGGCGGTGCTGCCGAACTTCGGCGGCTCGCTGCCCAACGACGTGTTTTCCGAGATTTTGGGCCTGCCGACGATCTGGGTCCCGCACTCCTATCCCGGCTGCTCCCAGCATGCGCCCAATGAGCACATCCTGCTGCCATTGACCGAAGAGGCCTTGACGGTGATGGCCGGGCTGTTCTGGGATCTCGGGGAATTGCCAAAGCCACTGACCTGAGCCCGTTAACCTGAGCCGTCATCCCGCCGAAAGTCACATTCTAATCCGGTCTGATTTGTGCTTGCATCCGGCCGCATCATCCTGAAAGGGGAACAAAAAAGTGAAACATTTCCGTAGCATCGGGCTCGCGCTCGCCGCGACCTTCGCCGTCAGCCAGGCAGGGGCCCAGGAGCTGACCGGCACGCTCAAGAACATCAAGGACACCGGCGCCATCACGCTGGGCTTCCGCGACTCCTCGATCCCGTTCTCCTATCTCGACGACAACCAGAAGCCCGTCGGGTTCGCGATGGACATCTGCTACAAGATCGTCGACGCCGTGAAGAAGGAGCTCAAGCTCGACAAGCTCGAGGTGAAGCTCAACCCGGTGACCTCGGCGACCCGTATCCCGCTGATGGCCAACGGCACCATCGACCTCGAATGCGGCTCGACCACCAACAATGCCGAGCGCCAGAAGCAGGTCGCCTTCACCAACACGCACTTCCTGACCGCCAGCCGCTACGTCTTCAAGAAGTCGAGCGGCCTGAAGTCGATCGACGACCTCAAGGGCAAGACGGTGGTTTCGACCGCCGGCACCACCAACATCAAGCAGCTCACCGAGGCCAACGTCGAGAAGAAGCTCGGCGCCAACATCATCCCGGCCAAGGACCACGCCGAAGCCTTCCTGATGGTCGAGACCGACCGCGCGGTCGCCTTCGTCATGGACGACATCCTGCTCGCCAGCCTGGTCGCCGGCTCGAAGTCACCGGATGACTACGCGATCTCGAAGGACGCGTTCTCCAAGCCCGAGCCCTACGGCATCATGCTGCGCAAGGATGACGCGCCGTTCAAGAAGGTGGTCGATGCCGCGACCGCTGCGCTCTACACCTCGGGCGAAGGCCAGAAGATCTATGAAAAGTGGTTCACGGCCAAGATCCCGCCGAAGGGCCTCAACCTCAACACTCCGATCTCGGCCGAGCTGAAGAACGAGTTCGCCAAGCCTTCGGACTCGCCGAACCCGGACGACTACAAGTAAGATGCTGTTTGCCTCTCCCCGCGTGCGGGGAGAGGCCGGAATGCGCGCGTAGCGCGGATTCCGGGTGAGGGGGACTCTCCGCGAGTCCGACTATCACCTCCCTCGCGGAGAGCCCCCCTCACCCTAACCCTCTCCCCGCAAGCGGGGAGAGGGAAGATATGCCGGCCGTCCTTGGAGGGAAGTGGCCGGACATTTGCATAAACGCCCAATACTTCTCTAAGGGCGCGTTCGCGCGGGGGACACGTGAACTATAATTGGAACTGGGGAATCTTTTTCCAGCCGAACCCGATGGGGACCGGCACCTATCTCGACATGCTGCTGTCGGGACTGGCGCTGACCCTCGAGACCGCGGCGCTGGCCTGGGTCATCGCGCTGATCACCGGCTCGGTCGTCGGCGTGATGCGCACGCTGCCGTCGAAGGGCGCCGGCTGGTTCGGCTTCTGTTATGTCGAATTCTTCCGGAACATGCCGCTGCTGGTGCAGCTGTTCCTGTGGTTCTTCGTGCTGCCGGAAATTCTGCCGAAGGCCGCCGGTCTCTGGCTGAAGCAATTGCCGAACGCGCCGTTCTGGACGGCGGCGATCGGCGTCGGCCTGTTCATGTCGGCGCGCGTGGCGGTGCAGTTGCAGGCCGGCATTTCCTCGCTGCCGCGCGGCCAGAAGATGGCGGCGACCGCGTTGGGGCTGACCACCGTGCAGGGCTATCGCTACGTGCTGCTGCCGATGGCGTTCCGCATCATCCTGCCGCCGCTGACCTCCGAGTTCCTCAACACCATCAAGAACACGGCGGTCGCGATCACCATCGGCCTGCTCGAGCTGACCGGTCAGGCGCGCTCGATGCAGGAGTTCTCGTTCCAGGTGTTCGAGGCCTTCACCGCCGCCACCATCCTCTATCTCCTCGTCAACGCCGTCGTCGTGACCGCGATGCGCTTCCTCGAGCGCTGGGTCGCGATCCCCGGCTACATCACGGGGAAATAGCGCCATGCTCGCCAATTTCGATTTCGACGTCATCCGCCGTGCGCTGCCCTATCTGTTCTTCGAGGGCATGACCTTCACGCTGACGCTGACGGGGCTTGCCGCACTCGGCGGCCTGGTGTTCGGCACGGCGCTCGCGCTGATGCGGCTGTCCGGACTGAAGCTGCTTGGCCGGATCGCTGGCATCTATGTCGACTTCATGCGGTCGCTGCCGCTGGTGCTGGTCATCTTCTGGTTCTACTTCCTGGTGCCCTATATCGGGCAGTGGCTGACCGGCGCCTCGCGCCCGATCAGCGTCGGCGCGTTCGCTTCCTCGCTCATCACCTTCATCATGTTCGAGGCCGCGTACTTCTCCGAGATCATGCGTGCCGGCATCCAGTCGATCTCGCGCGGACAGCCGGCCGCCGCCAGCGCGCTGGGGCTGACCTACGCCCAGACCATGCGCTACGTCGTGCTGCCGCAGGCGTTCCGCAACATGCTGCCGGTCCTGATCACGCAGACCATCGTGCTGTTCCAGGACACCTCACTGGTCTACGTCCTCTCGATCACCGACTTCCTCGGTGCCGCCAGCAAGGTCGCGCAGCGCGACGGCCGTCTGGTCGAGATGTATCTGTTTGCGGCCGTCGTCTACTTCACCATTTCCTGTATCGCGTCTTTCGGCGTTCGCCGCCTGCAGTCGCGCATCGCCATCATTCGCTAGAGTGTATCGGTCATGATCGAAATCAGCCACGTCAACAAATGGTACAGCCCGACCTTCCAGGTGCTGACCGACTGCACCACCAGCGTCACCAAGGGCGAGGTCGTCGTGGTCTGCGGCCCCTCGGGCTCGGGCAAGTCGACGCTGATCAAGTGCGTCAACGCGCTGGAGCCGTTCCAGAGCGGCGATATCAGCGTCGATGGCACCAAGGTCAACGATCCCAAGACCAATCTGCCGAAGCTGCGCTCGCGCGTCGGCATGGTGTTCCAGCACTTCGAGTTGTTTCCGCACCTCAAGATCATCGACAATCTCTGCCTCGCGCAGGAGAAGGTGCTGGGCCGCGGGCATGACAAATCGGTCACCAAGGGCATGCAGCTGCTGGAGCGCGTCGGCCTGAAGGAGCAGGCGCAGAAATTCCCGGCCCAGCTCTCCGGCGGTCAGCAGCAGCGCGTCGCGATCGCGCGTGCGCTCGCGATGGATCCGATCGTGATGTTGTTCGACGAGCCGACCTCGGCGCTCGATCCTGAAATGGTCAGCGAAGTGCTCGACGTCATGGTCGACCTCGCCCGCGAAGGCATGACCATGATGGTCGTGACCCACGAAATGGGCTTCGCCCGCAAGGTCGCCAACCGCGTCATCTTCATGGACCGCGGCGAGATCGTCGAGGACGCCCCGAAGGACGATTTCTTCGGCAAGCCCCGCAGCGACCGCGCGCAGAAGTTCTTGTCGAAGATCTTGTCGCATTAACTCACTGATGCCGTCATTCCGGGATGCGCCGAAGGCGCAGGCCCGGAATCCATAACCGCCAGCCGGGGTTATGGATTCCGGGCTCATTCGCTTTGCGAATGCCCCGGCATGACGGATCGAGGGTTTATCGCGCGCACCAAATCCCCTATACCGATAGGTAAACCCCCATTCCCCCAGGAGACCTGCCTTGGACTCGATCGCCTACGTCAACGGCTCATTCGTCCCGCTCTCGGAAGCTAGAATCTCGGTGCTCGACCGCGGCTTCCTGTTCGCCGACGGCATCTACGAGGTCTCGGCGGTGCTGGACGGCAAGCTGGTCGACAACGCCTCGCATCTGGCGCGGCTGGAACGTTCGGTCGGCGAGATCAAGCTCAAGCTCCCGGAGACGGTCGAGCGCATCACCGAGCTGCAGAAGGAGCTGATCGCGCGCAACAAGATCGAGAGCGGCCTCGTCTATCTCCAGGTCACGCGCGGCGCCGACAAGAGCCGCGATTTCCCGTTCCCCAAGGGCGACGTCAAGTCGAGCCTGGTGATGTTCACCTCCGAGAAGGACATCGTCAACGCCGCGGTGGCCAAGACCGGCATCAACGTGATCACGGTGCCCGACATTCGCTGGGAACGCCGCGACATCAAGAGCGTGGCGCTGCTGGCGCAAGTGCTGGCCAAGCAGGCCGCGGCGGAAGCCGGCGCCGGCGAAGCCTGGATGCTGCAGGACGGCTATGTCACCGAGGGTGGCTCGTCGTCCGCGTTCATTCTGACCAAGGACGATGTCATCGTCACCCGCAAGAACTCCAACGCGATCCTGCCGGGCTGCACCCGCAAGGCCGTGATCGCGCTCGCGGAAGAGCGCCAGCTCCGCGTCGAGGAGCGCTCCTTCACGGTCGACGAAGCGCTTTCCGCCAAGGAAGCCTTCATCACCTCGGCCTCGTCCTTCGTTCAGCCGGTGATCGCAGTCGACGGCAAGAAGGTCGGCGACGGCAAGCCCGGCCCGATGGCGACGCGACTTCGCGAGATCTATGTGGAGTTCGCCAAGGCGACGGCGGTCTGAGTCGCATACTCCGCTGCCGTAGGGTGGGCAAAGCGAATCGTGCCCACGTCTTACGTTGAATTCATCGAAAGATGGTGGGCACGGCGCAAGTGCGCCTTTGCCCACCCTACGAGACCTGCGCCGAGGCGCACGCCGTTCCCTCACGCCACCGACGCCTTCACCTTCACCGGATGCACCGCGCGGAACGCGATCGCGATCCTGTTCCAAGCATTGATGGCGCCGATCAGCATGGTCAGGTTCACCGTCTCAGCATCCGTGAACTGCGCACGGACCTGCTCGTAAGTCTCGTCCGGCGCGTGCGTCTCGGAAATCAGCGTCACCGCTTCCGTCCAGGCCAGCGCGGCGCGCTCGCGGTCGGTGTAGAGCGGAGAGTCGCGCCAGGCATTGAGCAAATAGATGCGCTGCTCGGTCTCGCCGCGCTTGCGGGCGTCCTCGGTGTGCATGTTGATGCAGAAGGCGCAGCCATTGATCTGAGACGCGCGGATCTTGACGAGCTCGATCAGCGATTTTTCCAGGCCCGTCGACTGGATCTGCTCCTCCAGCGCCATCAGCGCCTTCATCGTGTCGGGGGCGGCCTGGTAGAAATTCATGCGGGGTTTCATGGTCGTTCTCCTTGCTTGCGGGGATGATCTCAATGGGCTCCGCCGGCCGAGGCCTGGCCGGGTTTCTTCAGGAACAGGACGGCAGCCAGCGCAACGATCAGCGCCATGCCGAGCAGATAGAAGGTGTCACTGAAGGCGAAAATGTAAGCCTGCTTCTGCACGATATGGCCGATCGCGACATAGGCGCGATGGGCGGCATCGGCGCGGTCGAGCACGCCGTGATTGACGAAATACTGCGTGAGTTGTTCCAGCCGCGTGCGGGTGGCCTGCTCGAATACCGAGACCGACTGCATCAGCACGTTGGAGTGATACTGCTCGCGCTTGGTCAGCACGGTCTGCAGAAGCGCGATGCCGACGGCACCGCCGAGATTGCGCATCATGTTGAACAGGCCGGACGCCGAGCCGGCATTCTCCGGCTCGATGCCCGAAGTTGCGACCGCCGACAGCGGCGCCATCACCAGCGCCTGGCCGATGGCGCGAACGATGTTGGGCCACAGCAGCTGATCGGCGGCATAATCGTTGGTCATGGTGATGTTCATGAAGTTCGAGGCCGAGAACAGCACGAAGCCGATGCCGATGATGATCCGCGCGTCGAACCGCTGCATCAGGCGCGGCACCAGCGGGATCAGCACGAGCTGCGGCAGGCCGGTCCATGCCAGCACCATGCCGATCTGCTCGGCGTTGTAACCCTGGATGCGCGACAGATATTGCGGCAGGATGAAGACCGAGCCGTACAGCGCGACGCCGAGCAGGAAGTTCGCGAGCATGCCGAAGCCGAAATTGCGGCGGACCAGCAGGCGCAGGTTCAGCAGCGGCTTCTTCACGGTGAGCTCGATGATCAGGAACAGGGTCAGGGCGACGGCCGCGATCACGCTGAGCTTGACGATGAAGGGTGAGCCGAACCAGTCGTCCTTGTTGCCTTCCTCCAGCACGGTCTGCAGCGCGGACAGGCCGATCGCCATGGTGATGATGCCGGCCCAGTCGCCCTCGCGCAGCAGCGACAGCTTCATCGGCCTGGCGTCGAGCGCGTACCAGAGCATGCCGACCATGATCGCGCCGGGCACGAGGTTGACGTAGAAGATGTACTGCCAGCCGAAATTCTCGGTGAGATAGCCGCCGATGGTCGGGCCGATCGCGGGCGCGAACGTCGCCGACAGCGCGAACAGCGCAAGGCCGACCGGCTGCTTGCCGCGCGGCAGCAACGTGATGATCAGGGTGAACGCCATCGGGATCAGCACGCCGCCGGTAAAACCCTGCACGGCGCGCAGCACGATCATCTGCGGCAAGTCCTGCGCCAGCGCGCAGGCCGCCGACAGCACCAGGAACAGGATCGCGTTGGTGAGCAGGTAGATCCGGATCGAGAACACCTGCGCGAGCCAGCCGGACAGCGGGATCACCACGATCTCGGCGATCAGATAGGAGGTCGAGATCCAGCCGCCGTCGTCGATGCCGGCGCCGATCGCGCCCTGGATGTCGGCGAGCGAGGCGTTGACGATCTGGATGTTCAGCACCGCCATGAACGCGCCGAGCGTGGCGCCTATCACGGCGATCCAGGTTTTGGCGGAGACCGCCGGCGTGGCGGGCGCGGCCGGGGCGGGGAGGTTGGCGGCGGATGCAGCGTTGAGGGTCGGTTGAAGCGTGCTCATGGAAGCCTCGTCTCGGTCTTTGAGACAGGATGCGTCAGGCGGATGGTTTCGATAATCAGGGAAGTCCGGGAAGGATCATCCGGCAGGAGTTGAAGATCCTGCCGGGGGCCTTCCGCGTCAGCTGCCGTTCGCGCGGGGCGAATTATCTGCAACGCGCTTCGCGGACTCCCGCTCCGCCATCACGGCCGCCTTGGTATCGACGGTCGGCACCGCCGACATGCCGGGCCGCAGCAGCCCCGTGAGGCTGTGGTCGTCGAGCACGATCTTCACGGGCACGCGCTGCACGATCTTGGTGAAGTTGCCGGTGGCATTGTCTGGTGGCAGCAGAGCGAATTCAAGTCCGCTGGCCGGCGACAGGCTGTCGACATGGCCATGCAGCGTGCGATTGCGAAAACTGTCGACGCGCAGCTCGACCGGCTGACCGGGACGCACATGCGTGAGCTGCGTTTCCTTGAAGTTCGCGACGACATAGACCGCATCGAGCGGCACCACCGCCATTAATTGCGTGCCGGCCTGCACATACTGGCCGACGCGCAACGAGCGGGCGCCGACCGTGCCGTCCACCGGCGCGGTGATCTCGGTGTAGGACAGGTTCAACGCGGCCTGCTCCGCGACCGCGCGAGCGCGTTCGAGCTGGGCCGTGGCCTGGGCACGCTGGGTGGTGAGCACGTCGACCTTGCGCTGCGCGGCGACGAGGCCCGACCTGGCGTGCTGCAATTGCGCGTTGCTGGCGCGGAGCGCCGCATCGGTCTGCTGCGCACGCTGGATCGTGCCGGAGCCCGACTTCATCAGATCGTCGTAGCGGGCGCGCTCTTCCTGCGCGAATTTCAGGTTGGCATCGGCCGCCGCGACATCGGCGGTGCTCTGCTCGATGATCGGCTGCTGCAGGTCGAGCTGGGCGTCGATGTTGCGCACCGAGGCTTCGCCTGCAGCGACGTCGGCGCGGGCCTGCTCGAGCGCGGTCTTGAAGTCGCGGTCGTCGATCCTGGCCAGCAATTGGCCGGCTTTGACCTTCTCGTTGTCGCCGACCAGCACCTTGGCAATGTAGCCGGAGACCTTTGGCGCGATGATCGTGGAATCCGCCTTCACATAGGCGTCGTCGGTGGCTTCGAGGTAGCGGCCGTTCCTCAGATAGTCGTAGCCGTAGTCGCCGGCGACCGCGATGCCGAGCACCAGCGCGAGGCCGATGGCCGCCCGCTTGATCGCCTGCCGGGATGGCCGGAGGCTGATTTTTCCATTGTTTTCAGTGACGTAAGAAGCGTTCGACATGGCATCCTCGGCAATTCCCAGGCACCCCGATCCGAGCGGTGCGCTGTTGATCGTCGCAAGATGCGTTGTCCCGGTCGTTGTGATAATCCCGGAAACAATGGAAGCATTATCCACCATGGGCGGATAATCGGAGCCTCAAATCATGGACCGCTTCACCAGCCTCACGGCCTTCGTCCGGGTGGTCGAAAACGGCGGTTTTTCCGCCGCCGCCCGCCGCCTCAACATGTCGACGACCATGGTGAGCAACCATGTCCAGGCGCTGGAAGACCGGCTCGGCGTGCGGTTGCTCAACCGCACCACGCGAAAGGTGAGCCTCACCGAAATCGGCAAGGCCTATTACGACCGCTCGACCCAGATCCTCGCCGATCTCGAACAGGCCGACGATATCGCCGGCGCGCTGCAATCGACACCGCGCGGGACGCTGCGCATCCACACCGCCACCCACATGGTTCCGTTCGTCGCGCCCGTGATGGCCGAATTCCTCGCGACCTATCCCGAGGTCAAGGTCGACCTGCGCATGGGCGAGACCAATGTCGACCTGATCGAGGAAGGCTTTGATCTGGCGCTGCGCATGATCGCGCCGCCGGACTCCAGCCTGATCGTGCGAAGCCTTGCGACCTGGCGGCACGTGCTGTGCTGCTCGCATTCCTATATCGAGGCGCATGGGCGCGTGCAGACGCTGGAAGACCTCGCCGGGCACAATTGCGTGCGACACGTGAATTATCCATTCGACGAGTGGCGCTTCTTCGATCGCAAGGGAACGCCGGCCTCGGTGCGCATCTCCGGCAATCTGGTCACCAACAGCGGCGAAGCTCTGCGCGCGGCCGCGCTGCAGGGCTTGGGCATCAGCCTCGCCGCCGGATTCCTCGTCGGCGACGATCTCGACGCAGGCCGGCTGGTGCGCCTGCTGCCGGAGTATCGCCCGGTCGAGATGTCGATGAATGCGGTCTATCCGCACAAGCATCATCTGTCGGCGAAGGTGAGAACCTTCATCGACATGCTGGTGCATCACAGCGCCGAGCAGCAGAAGATGATCAATCCGTATTCGTGAGCGGCGCCGGCACGGGCAGTGCCGTAGGTGGGCAAAAGCGCACTTGCGCTGTGCCCACGATCTCTCTCCATCATCGAAAAGGGTGGGCACGCTCCGCTTTGCCCACCCTACGAGAGCGTCAGTGCGGCGGCGGCAATCGCCCAAATACGCTGTCGAGCGCCACGCCGATCGCAAGCAAGCGACGATCGCTCCCCGCGGGGCCATCCAGCTCCAGCCCGATCGGCAGTCTGCTCGTTGCGCCAAGCGCGATCGGAATCTGTATACCGGGAATGCCCGCATTGCTGCCGGGATCGGTGTTCTGGATGAACAGCCCGAAATTCTCGAGGCTGCTGGACTCCGGGTTGGCGGCAATCGCCACGCGCGGCGTGGTCGGAAAGGCGAAGGCGTCGAGCTTGTTGCCGGCGAACGTGTTGGCATAGAGCGCCTGAAGCGCGGGGCGCGCAGTCTTGATCGCGGCGTCGTAGATGGGCGCGGCATCGAGCAGCGTGCCGTCGGGGCCAGGCAGTTTTCGCGGGATCACGAGGTCATCAAAGATGCCCTTGACGTCGGCACTGGCGATCTCCCTCGCCAGTGCTTCGATGCTGAGGCCGGTGCCGGTGTGCTGGAGATACGCGGCCATGTCGTCATAGGCTTCATAGAGCGCGACGGGGAAGCCGACCTGGCCGTTGAGCCCGGCAAGCTCGGGCATCTCGATCTCGACCACCGTGACGCCCTGCGCTTTCATTTTCGCGACGGCCATCTGGAACGCCGCCTCGGTATCGGCATCGAGATTGGTCAGCATCGATGCGACGAGACCGATGCGCACCCCCGCAAGATCCGCCGGCGCGATTGTCTCGCCGCCCGCGATGACGCGGTCGAGCAACGCGACGTCAGCCATGGTCGCGGCCATGGGGCCGGCGGTGTCGCGGGTGTGCGAGATCGGCGCGATGCCGGCTTGCGGATAGCGGCCGACGGTCGGGCGCAGCGAGGCGCATCCGTTCAGCGCGCCGGGCACGCGGACCGATCCGCCGGTGTCGGTGCCGAGACCGCCGGCCACGATCCGTGCGCCGATCGCGGCGCCCGTTCCGGACGAGGAGCCGCCGGCGATCAGGGCGCGATCATAGGCGTTGCGCACGCCGAATTCGGCGCCGGTCTTGAACGCGGTGTTGTAGCCGGAGATGCCGAAGGCGAGCTCGTGCATGCCGGTCTTGCCGATGATGATCGCGCCGGCGGCCCGCAGTTTCGCGGCAACCAGCGCATCGGCCTTCGGGACGTAGTCTTTCAGCGCCGGTGTGCCGGCGCTGCAGGGCAATCCCGCGACCTCGATATTGTCCTTGATCACGATGGGCACGCCACCGAGCGGCCTCGTCTTGTCGCCCGCAGCGTCGAACGCGGCCGCTGCTTTCAACGCGCCCGCCTCATCCAGAGTGACGAAGGCATTGAGATCGGCATTGGCCTTGGCGCGGGCAAGAGCTTCCGTCGTCAGCGCAGTGCTCGTCACCTTGCTGGCACGGAGGTCGGCTGCGGCCCGGGTCAGCGTCAATTGGTGGAAATCCATGATGCCTCACCTGATTGCAGGAGCGCCACAGGGCGCCCCTCAGGCTCCGAGGCTGAAGCCTTGTCGGCGTCGCGTCAACCGGCGGCGCGCTTCTTTTGCGTTACCGATGTCGTCAATTTGTCGAGCAGCCGATCGACCTCGGGCTTCACCTTGGCGATCGCGATGTCCTTCACCGGACCGTAGCCGCGGATCTCCATCGGCGCCTTTGCGATGGCAATGAGGTCGGCAAGGTGCTCTGCGTCGAGCTCGCCGAGCATGCGTTCGATCACGCCTTCATACCAGGTGATCAGCTCCCGTTCAGTGCGCCGTTCCGCGGTGTACCCGAACGGATCGAACGGCGTCCCGCGCAATCCCTTCAATCGCGCCAGCATGGCCAGCGGCATCTGGATCCACTGGTCGAAGGCGCGCTTGCGCGGCCGGCCACGCGCGTCACGTTCCGACGGCAGGAACGGCGGCGCGAGATGATATTGAACGCTAAAACCGTCCTCGAACTCGCGCTTGAGCTCGTCGAGGAAGCCGCTTTGCATGTGCAGGCGCGCAACCTCGTACTCGTCCTTGTAGGCCATCAGCTTGAACAAAGCGCGGGCGATGGCCTCAGTCAGTGCCTCGCTGCCCAGGCGTGCTTCGGCGCCGCGAACCTTTTCGATCATCGCGCGATAGCGCGCGGCGTAGGCACCGTTCTGATAGGCGGTGAGGAAATCGGCGCGGCGGGCGATGAGCTGGTCGAGCGTCTCGGCCGCTGATGCCTTAATCGTCTTCGGCAGAACGCCCGGATCGGCGGCGGCAATCCGGCCCCAGGCAAAAGCCTGTTTGTTCCGATCGACCGCGACGCCGTTGAGCTCGATCGCGCGGAGCATCGCTTGCAGCGAAACCGGAACCAGGCCGCGCTGCCAGGCAAAGCCCAGCATGATGATGTTGGCATAGACGGCATCGCCGAGCAGCCGCTCGGCCAGTGTGTTGGCGTTGACGGTGCCGAGATTGTCGTTGCCGATGACCTGCCGGATCGCGCGCAGCCGGGCAGGCGAGGCGAGATCGGCATCTCGGAAACGGACCACGTCGCCGGTCGGCATCTCCGCGGTGTTGACGGCGGCGCGCATGCCGCGGCGATAGGTGCCGGACGCCTTTGGCGAGGAGCTGACGACGAGGTCGCAGCCGATCAGCGCATCCGCCGCGCCTTGGTCGATGCGGACCTGGTGCAGCGCGTCGGGTGAGGCGGCGAGGCGAATGTAGCTCAGCACGGGTCCGAACTTCTGAGCAAAGCCGGTAAAGTCCAGCACTGAGACGCCGCGACGCTCCAAATGCGCCGCCATGCCAATCAGCGCGCCGACTGTGATCACGCCGGTGCCGCCGACGCCGGTGACGAGCAGGTCGTAGGGACGCTCGAGCATTGCAGGGGCGGGGAGGGGCAGCGCGGCGGCGCGGCCGATCGCGTCGATCTGGCTCGCGCTCTTCTTTCGGCGCGTCGCGCCCTCGACGGTCACGAAACTCGGACAGAAGCCGTTGAGACAGGAAAAGTCCTTGTTGCAGGCCGACAGGTTGATCTGGCGCTTGCGGCCGAACGGCGTCTGCTTCGGCTCGACGCTGAGACAGTTGGACTCGACCGAGCAATCGCCGCAGCCTTCGCAAACGAGATCGTTGATATAGGCAAAGCGTTTGGGGTCGGCCATCTGGCCGCGCTTGCGCCGTCGCCGCTTCTCCGTGGCGCAGGTCTGCTGATAGACCAGGACGGATACGCCGGGGATGTCGCGCAGCTCGCGTTGCACGGTATCCATTTCCTCGCGCGGATGGATGGTGACGCCAATGGGGAGGTCCGCAGGCCGGAACTGTTCGGGATCGTCCGAAACCAGGGCGATGCGTTCAACCCCTTCGGCGCGGACGCTGTGCGCGATGGCATGCACGCTGACGGGGCCGTCGACCGGCTGGCCGCCGGTCATGGCGACGGCATCGTTGAACAGGATCTTGTAGGTGATGTTGGCCTTGGCCGCGATCGCCTGCCGGATCGCCATCGAGCCGGAGTGATAATAGGTGCCTTCGCCGAGATTCTGGAAGATGTGCTTGTTGCCCGTGAATCGCGACGATGCCGCCCAGTTCACGCCCTCGCCGCCCATCTGGATCAGCGACGAGGTCTCGCGGTCCATCCAGCTCGCCATGAAATGGCAGCCGATGCCGGCCAGAGCTTTCGATCCCTCAGGCACCTTGGTCGAGGTGTTGTGCGGACATCCAGAGCAGAAATAGGGCGTGCGCGTCGCGCCGGCGACGTTGATGGCGCGCTCTGCCTCCGGCAGCAATGCAGCGGCCCGCGCGGCGAGATTGAGGCCCGGAAACATCGGATCGAGCCGCCGCGCCAGCACGGATGCCAGCGCGCGCGGCGACAATTCGCCGATCCATGAGATCAGCCGCGCGCCGGTTTCGTCGTGCTTGCCGACCATGCGCTCGGGCTTGCTGCCGGGATAGTCGTAAAAATATTCCTTGAACTGGCTCTCGATGATGCCGCGCTTCTCCTCGACCACCAGGATCTCGCGCTTGCCCTTCACGAAATCCATGGCGTCATGCAGCGCCAGCGGCCAGACCATGCCGACCTTGTAGACGTCGATGCCGATGCGGCGGCAGGCGGCTTCATCGAGGCCCATCAGCCGCAGCGCCTCCATCAGGTCGAGATGCGCCTTGCCCGTCGTGACGATGCCGTAGGTCGCGCCGGGGATGTCGTAGATGTGGCGGTCGATCGGATTGGCTTTGGCGAAGGCGTAGACCGCGTGTTTCTTGGCTTCCAGCCGCTCCTCGATCTGCGGGCCCGGCAGGTCCGGCCAGCGATAATGCAGCCCGCCAGGCGGCGGCGTGAAGTCGGGCGTGCGGAACAGGCGCGGAGGGCGCAGCGCGACGGATGCGCCCGACTCCACGATCTCCGAGATCGCCTTGAAGCCGACCCACATGCCGGAGAAGCGGCTCAGCGCGTAGCCATATTCACCGAATTCGAGATATTCACCGACATCGGCCGGGTGCAGCGTCGGCATGAACCAGCTCATGAAGGCGACGTCGGACTGGTGCGGCATCGAGGACGACACGCAGCCGTGGTCGTCGCCGGCCACCACCAGCACGCCGCCATGCGGGGAGGAGCCGTAGGCATTGCCGTGCTTGAGCGCATCGCCGGAGCGATCGACACCGGGGCCCTTGCCGTACCAGAGCCCGAACACGCCATCGACCTCGCGGTCGGCTTGGGTCTCGACCTGTTGCGAGCCGAGCACCGCCGTTGCCGCAAGGTCCTCGTTCACGGCGGGGAGGAATTCGATGTGGTCCTGCTTCAGCCGCTGCTGGATGCGCCACAGCTCGAGATCGACACCGCCGAGCGGCGAGCCGCGATAGCCGGAGATGAAGCCCGCGGTGTTGAGGCCGCGCGCCCGGTCACGCCTTGCCTGGTCGAGCGCGATGCGGACGATGGCCTGCGTGCCCGTGAGGAAGACGCGGCCTTCCTCGCGGTCATAGCGGTCGGAGAGATCGTAACTGTCGAGTGATGGAATGGCGTCCATGGCGGACCTCGCGCGGCATCCTGCCGATTGATGGAAGGGTATGCCTGGGAAGTTGGTAGGTCTTACCTATTTCTCCCGCACGAAATCGTTATTCGGTAGAATTTTGCATAAGGATGCGCAATTTGGTAGATTCGATCGAATTGAGGACCTTCCATGATCGAAGAGCAGGACACGCGGATTCTCGCCCAACTCCAGAAGGACGGCCGCGCCACCAATCAGCAACTGGCCGACGAGGTTGGCATGTCCACCTCGGCCTGCTGGCGCCGGGTGCGGGCACTGGAGGAGAGCGGTGTCATCCAGGGCTATGCGGCGCTGGTCGCGCGCGAGCAGGCGGGCTTTGCGATGTCGGCCATCCTCCACGTGTCACTGGAGCGACACGACGCAAAATTCGTCGACGAGTTTGTCTCCCGGGTCACCAGGCGCCGCGAAGTGCTGGAGTGTTTTGCGACCACGGGCGATGCCGACTATCATCTGCGCGTCGTCGTGCAGGACATGACGGCCTACAACCGCTTCCTCGACGAATTCATGTTCCGCATTCCCGGCATCCGCTATGTCCGTAGCAATGTAGTGCTGAAGGAGATCAAGACGGGCGTGGCGCTGCCGTTTTGAACGGCTCGCACAGCTGCCGTAGGGTGGGCAAAGGCGCATAGTGCCGTGCCTACGGCACCTTCGTCGCCGCGCAGGTCCGCCTGTTGCGTCACGATTTCTGCGCTTCCGATCCGGGCCTCAGCAGAAGCATGAAGATGAGAGCGTGCCCGACCAGCAGCAGCGGCACATAGAGTGCCGGGATATAGATGCCGGCGCCGAACAGGCCGGGATTCTGGATCTTCGTTGCGCCCACGTAATACGCATTCAGGAGATCGAGCGTACCCCAGATGTTGAAGATCCAAACCGTCGGAATCGCGAACGACCATCGCCAGGAGAGTGCCGCCATTGAAACGAGCGCGAGAGTGGCGGCGATCAGATCACCCCACCCGACCTGGCCGGCGAAATCGGCGCTCAACTCCGGAGCTACGAATCCCGCGACCATGAAGTTCATGCCCAGAAATCTGAATGCGTGGAAAGCCGCGAGGAGTCTCAGCGCGTCATGGCGCGGCATGGCGCGAAGCGCCGGCCAGACGTAGATGGCGGCCACCACCGAGCTTGTCAGGATCGCCCCGACGACGCTGAGGACGAACGGAAGGTTGAAGTTTGGCGGCACGTTCGGATTTCCTTGTGATGTCCATCGGGTGAGGTCGAAGCCGGCTCGGCCCGCGCTCAGGGTTTGCTACCCATGAGCAGACGGAGCGGCATGAGCGGACCGACCGCGATGTATTCGTGGTCGATCAGATCCTGCTTGGCGAGCGGCAGTGCATCCATGATCGCGTGCGCTTCGGCGTCATTCCGGACATCCAGCAGGAAGACGGCGCCGCGCCCATCGGATCGCGAATACCATTCGCGAACCGTGCCGTTGAGATAGAGCTGTACGGTCTGCCTGACTTCATCGGGCATGACCGCCATGACCTGTTCGCGACTGACGCCCGGCTTGACGGTCAGGATGACCATGACCCCGGTGGTCGGCGATGTGGATTGTGTTTGGGCAAGGGATCGATCGGCCATGGACGTTGCTCCTGCCAGTATGAGGGTGAGTACGACGTTGCGGATTGCCTTCATCGGTTTCATCGCTCCGATCGCGCGGTGGTGCGGCTCGTTTGCAGTTCGGATGTAAGGCCGCTTTCCGCGGGCGACTATTCGCGATAATGTGAACGGGCTATGAAGCAGAACTTCACAGTCAGGCATGGCGCGCTCGACGGCGTGGAGGCGTTCCTGAGTGTCGCCCAGCATCGCAGCTTCCGCCGGGCGGCAGCCGAACTTGGGGTTACGCCATCGGCCATCAGTCAGGCGATACGCACGCTCGAGGCGCGCGTCGGCGCCGCGCTCTTCATTCGCACGACCCGCAGTGTCGGTTTGACCGAAGCTGGCGAAAGATTCCTTGCGCGCGCAAGACCCGCCTTCGAGGAGCTCGTTGCGGCAAGCGGGGCGGCGCGCGAGCTCGGACAGCGACCGGCCGGACTCCTGCGTCTCACCGTACCGCGCTCCGTCGTGCCGATCCTGTTGGAGCCGCTGATCGCGTCGTTCTGCCGGGCCTTTCCCGAGATCGAGGTGGAGCTTGCCGCAAGCGAAGAACTGGTCGATCTCGCAGCCGAAGGTTTTGACGCCGGCATCAGGTTAGGCCAGTTCATCGCCCCCGACATGGTCGCGGTGCGCCTGACGAGCCCGCTGCC
Source organism: Bradyrhizobium sp. 18BD (assembly GCF_054185225.1). NCBI lineage: Bacteria > Pseudomonadati > Pseudomonadota > Alphaproteobacteria > Hyphomicrobiales > Nitrobacteraceae > Bradyrhizobium > Bradyrhizobium sp. 18BD. The sequence continues at coordinate 142,781 of NZ_JAVAYL010000012.1, forward strand.
CCTCATTATCGTGGGCAGCCCGTCTTACCTTGCCCGCCGCGGCCGGCCCGAGCGGCCGGAGGATCTGCGTGAGCATGCGTGCCTGAGATTGCGACGATCGAGCGGTGCGCTTGCGTCATGGTCGCTCGACGACAACGGTCGTTCGATCGAGATCGTGGTTTCCGGACCTTTCATCGCCAACGACTTTCCGACGATGCTCGGAGCTGCCGTCGAAGGTGTGGGTCTTGCGCAGGTGCCGGCACCGCTGGCGACCGGCGCGTTGACGATGGGAAAGCTCGTCCCCGTGTTGGAGCAATTCGCGCCGATGACACCGGGCGTGTTTCTCTACTATCCCGGCCACCGACAAATCATGCCGAAGTTGCGGGCCTTTATCGATCATGTGAAGGGCCGCTCGGGCGCAGCGGGCTGATCTATCGCCCCTCCCGCACAAACCTGTTCCGCAGCGTCCCGACGCCGGTGATGTCGATCTCCACGACATCGCCGTGCTTGATGTCGGGCGAGGCACCATCCGTCCCCATCCAGATCACGTCGCCCGGCCACAGCGTGAAATACTTGGTCAATTCGACCAAAAACGGCACCACGCCAAAGATCATGTCGTTGGTATGGAAGCGGTTGGTCTCCTTGCCGTTGACCCGCACGATCGTTTCCATTTTGCCAAGATCGGCCTCGGTCTCGATCCACGGGCCCATCGGCTTGAACGTGTCGGCGTTCTTCGAGCGCCACAGGCTGCGGTCGGCCTTCTGCCAGCTGCGTTCGCTGACATCGTTACCGATGGTGTAGCCGAACACGCAATCCATCGCGTTCTCTGACGTCAGGTGCTTCACCTTCTTGCCGATGACGACGGCGAGCTCACCCTCATAGTGGATCTTCTCCGTCGCGAAGGAGGGGATCACGACGTCCTCATCATGTGCGATCAGCGCGTTCTGCGCGCGGTAGCCGATCTCCGGCCTTTCAGGCACCGCCGGCACCTCGCCGCGCTTGTCGGCGGCTTCCTTCAGGTGTTTGAGGTAGTTCAGGCCGACGCAATAGAACGTGCGCGGGATCAGCGGCAGCTCGATCTTGACCGCGCTGAGTGGATGCGTGCGCGAAGTACGCTGCCATGCGCCAAAGGGGTCGCCGTCGACCGCGATGACATGGTCGCCCTCGACGATTCCCCACGAGGTCTTGTTCGCGGCGGTGAATTTCAGCCAGCGCATGATGTATCCTTGTTGTTATTCCGCAGCATCGCGCGGCTGCACCTTCCACGCACCGGCAGCCGGTCGCTTCAGCCCAAGATTTTCTCGTAACGTCTTGCCGCGATAGTCCTTCTGGAACAGGCCGCGCCGCTGCAACTCCGGCACAACGTGCTGCACGAAATCGGCATAGGAGCCGGGCACATAGGTCGCCGCAATGACAAAGCCGTCGCAGCCGCGCTCGACGAACATCTCTTCGAGCTTGTCCGCGATCTCCTTCGGGCCGCCAACCATCGCGTCATGCACCTGGCCGCGGCCGGAGAAGGTGACGAAGTCGCGTGCGCTCGGATTGCTCTTGCCCGAATTCTTCAGCACGCCGTCTCGGATACCCAGAATGCCCTGCATGCTCTTCAGCTCGTCCGTGGTCAGGGGCTCGTCGAGATCCTTGGAGGCGAAGTCGTAATTGAGGGCTTCGGCGAGCAGTGACAGCGCGTCGATCTCGAGCGGCAGCTTGTTGATCAGCGCCATCTTGTCCTCGGCCTCGGCCTTGGTCGCGGCGCAGACCGGCGTCGTCAGATTGCAGAGGAACATCTGGTCGGGATCGCGGCCGGCTTTCGCCGCTTCATTGCGCACGGCCGCATAGCCGTCCTTGGCGGCGGTCAGATTTCGTGCGGCGGTGAAGATCACCTCGCCCCATCGCCCGGCAAAGCGCTGGCCACGGCCGGACGCGCCGGCCTGGATGATGACGGGATGGCCTTGCTGCGAGCGCGGCACGGTGAAGGGACCGCGGGACTTGAAGGCCGCTCCCTTGTGATCGAGGCGCTTCACCTTGCTCGGATCGGCAAAGCGGCCGCTCTTTTTGTCCATGAGGATCGCGCCGTCCTCCCAGGTGTCCCAATGGCCGAGCACGACCTCCATGAACTCGTCGGCCTTGTCGTAGCGGGAATCATGTTCGGGATGGGAATCGCGCCCCATGTTGAGCGCCTCGCCGTCGTTGAGCGAGGTGACGACGTTCCAGCCTGCGCGCCCGCCGGACATCAGATCGAGCGTTGCGAAGCGGCGCGCGACGTCGAACGGCTCGTAGTAAGTGGTCGAGCAGGTCGCGCCGAGGCCAAGCTTGTCGGTGACCATGCCCATCGTGGTCAGCACAATCAGCGGATCCATCTTTACGCAGCGGATGCCGTATTCGACGGTGTGGGCGTGATCATTGCCGTAGCGGTCCGGCATCGCCAGGCGATCGTCGAAGAACGCCATGTGGAATTTGCCGGCTTCGAGAATCCTCGCGATCTCCTGATAGTAGTCCGCCGACATGGAATCGTCGCGCGAGTCCGGATGCCGCCAGGAGCTCGGCAGATTGGTGCAATTCTGCGCCTGGAGGAAGCCGACCAGTACCATCTGCCGATTCATGCTACTGTTCTCCGAATTGCGTCAGACCAGATCGAGGATCGTGTCGAGCCGGTAGTCACGCGCCAGCGCGCGCAGCTTCTCCCAGGTGGCATCCTCGATCTCGATGCCGTCGCGCAGGCGCTGCTGCTCGCGCAGGCCCTCGATCTCGCCGGGATAGTAGACGCCCGTGCTGCCCTCGGACGGCGGCGTCGATTTCAGATAATGCGCGAACTCCGCGACCTCGCGCTTGAACTGCTGCAGCGGGCGGAACGCGGCGACGTTGAACACCGCCATGAAGCAGCCGTCATTGTGCCGACCCGTCGGCTCGACGCCGAATCCCAATCCGGTGAGCAGGCCGCACAGCACCTCGACCATCGCCGCAAGACCGCTACCTTTGTAACCTTCGGTGCCACCGAGCGGCAGCAGCGCGCCACCCTTGCGATATTGCGTGGGATCGGTGGTGTGCCGCCCGTCGGCGTCGATGATCCATCCCGTCGGAATCTCCTCGCCGCGGGCAACCGCGAGCTGGATCTTGCCGGCTGCGACCGCCGAGGTCGCCATGTCCAGGTAGAACGGCGCATCGAGATCGGACGGCACCGCGATCGAGATCGGGTTGGTGCCGAGCCGCGGCTCCTTGCCGCCGAACGGCGCCACATGCTTTGGCGAGCGGCCGGAATCCGCCGTCGCGATCCCGATCATGCCTTCGCGCATCGCCATCAAGGGATAGGCGGCGAGGCGGCCGACATGGCTCTGCCGGAACACCGTGCACGCCGCAACGTTCGCGGTCTTCGCCTTCTCGATCGTCAGCGCCATCGCCTTGGCGTTGACGTGGAAGCCGAACCCCCAGTTTCCGTCGATCACGGTCGTGGTTGGCGATTCCTGGACGATGGTCCATTTGGCACCGGGAACGATGTGTCCGGCCTTGATACGATCGATGTAGGTGGGAACCGCGATCACACCGTGGGAATCGTGACCGGCGAGATTGGCGTTGACGCAGCCCGTTGCGACTGCGTCGGCCTCTTCCTCGGACGCTCCGGCCGCCTGGAGCAGAGCGGCGCTGATTCGTGTGAGGCGGTCGGCCCTGACGATCGGCATGGCGTTTCCCCGGCATTGTGCCCTTAACGGGCTGCTTGTTGGGAGCCATCGTCTCAAAGCGTGGGCGCGATATCAATCTCCCGTAAACCAATACAGGGCTGCAAATTCGTAAAGAGAGCGCGCCTTTCGTCGAGGATTCATCCCGCGCGGCGGCATTCCCGACAGTTTGGCGGCGCCTGTTCGCCGCTCGTTCACTTTGATCGCGGGTTTGCAGCGCGCAATAACGACCACTTAGGCGATCGCCGTTCATAAAGCACCCGGGAGAAATCGGCAGAAATGCCCGGGAGTTGAGATCGTGCCGACGACACTCGCGCGCACCTTTGCGGCGTTGAGCGCCATCAATGAAGCGATCCTCTACGCGAAATCGCCGGACGAGCTGTACCAGAAGGTCTGCGACGCCGGGTTTTCGAGCGGGGACTTTTTGGCTGTCGCCGTGTTCCTGGTGGAGCCGGATGGCCGGCGGCTGCGCTTTGCGGCCGGTTGCGGCGACGATATCCCGCGGCTGAGCTCGCTCGTGATCACCACGGAAGCCGGCACGCCGGAAGGATCGGGCGTCGGCGGCGAGGCATTTCGCGATCAGAAGCTGTGCATCAGCAACGACTATCTGAACGATCCGCGCTCGCTGGCATGGCGCGCGGGCGCGACCCATGCCCAAATCGGCGCGGCGGCGGCGCTGCCGCTGCTCTGCGACGGCAAGAGCGTCGGCGTGCTCTATGTGACCCGCCGCGAGGCCAACTCGCTCAACGAGCAGATGGTGTCGCTGTTCGAGCGCATGTCGGCGAACATTTCCTATGCGCTGGACAATTTCGAGAGCGAGACCGCCCGGCAGAGCAGCGATCGGGCGACGCGGCGGCTCAACCGCATGTTCGGCGCGCTCAGCGCCACAAACGAGGCCATTCTGCGCGCCAAGACCGAGCAGGAGCTCTACCAGCTCGTCTGCGATGCCTCCGTGCATGGCGGCAAGTCGCTGGCGACCTTCGTCCTGCTCAAGGAGCAGGATTCGCATTGGCTGAAGCCGGTCGCCGGCTCCGGCGAGAATCTGGAGATCGTGGCGCGGACCCACTACTCCACCGACCCCGAGAATCCCTATGGAGGCGGGATTTCAGGCGAGGTGTTCCGGACCCAGAAGCCCATCGTCGAGCGCGATCTCGCGCGCCGCACCAGGGGAACGGCGTGGGAACAGGCCAATATCAATACGGGCGTCGCCGCGGTTGTCGCGGCGCCCCTGGTCAAGCATGGCCGAAGCATCGGCGTGATCCTGTCCTTCCTCAGCCAGTCCTGGGCCAGGGACGAGGAGATCGTCGGGTTGATGCTGCGTATCGCCGAGAACGTCTGCTTCGCCGTCGACAATTTCGACCGTGAGGCCGAGAAAGCACGGATCGCCGCAGAGGAAGAGCGCCTGGCGCGCATGTATGCGGCGCTCAGCGCGACCAGCGAGGCGATCCTGCGCGCGCATTCGCGGGCCGAGCTGTTCGACCTCGTCTGCGAGGCGACGGCGAAGGGCGCCAAGTTCACCTCGGCCAACATCGCGCTGGTCGATCACGAGGCCGAGCTGCTCCGCGTCGTTGCCTGCTTCGGCCCGAATGCGGATACGGTTCGGAACTTCAAGTTCTCCACGTCGGATCAGATTCCCGAGGGACGGGGGCTCACCGGTACCGCCTTCCGGACGCGCCAGCCCTGCATCAGCAACGACGTGCTGTCCGACGACCGGATCAAGCCCTGGCAGGCCGATGCCCGCCGCAACGGCATCGGCTCGTCCGCGGCGCTGCCGCTCTTCAACGGCGACCGCGTCGAAGGCATCTTCCTGTTCAACTCGCCGGAGCGCGGCACGTTCACGCCCGAATTCGTCGAGCTGCTGCAGCGCCTCCAGGCCAATGTCGCCTTCGCGCTCGAGAATTTCGACCGCGCCGACGAAAAGGCCAAAGCCGAGCTGCAGCGCAATCGTCTGACGCGCATGTTCGCGGCGCTGAGCGCCACCAACGAAGCGATCGTGCGCGCCAAGTCGCGCGGCGAGCTGTTCGAGCTGGTCTGTCAGGCCGCGTCCACCGGCGGCAAGTTCACTTCCACGACCATTGCGCTTCTCAGCGCCGATAGCGACCAGCTCGCGATCGTCGCGGCCGCGGGGCCGTCTGCCGAGACCACCCGCAATGTTCGTCTCTCCATCGACGCCGACCGGCCGGAAGGCCGCGGCATGAGCGGCACGGCGTTCCGCACCCGGCGGCCCTGCGTCAGCAACGATTACGTCAACGACAGCCGCGTCAGCGCCTTCCATGCCGTGCTGCAGGGCGACGGCGCGCGTTCGGGTGCGGCGTTCCCGCTGATCACGCACGACAAGGCCATCGGCGTCATGATCTACATGTCGACCGAGCAGGAGACCTTCACGGTCGAGTTCGTCGAGCTGCTGCAGCGTCTCGCCGACAACGTCTCCTTCGCGATGGAGAATTTCGATCGCGCCGACGAGAAGAACCGGGCGGACGAGCGGATCGAATACCTCGCCTCGCATGACAGCCTGACCGATCTGCCGAACCGCGAGACCTTCAACGGGCTGCTGCGCGGGGCGATCGACGAGGCCCAGCGCCACGACCACCGCTTTGCGGTGCTGTTCATCGACCTCGACCGCTTCAAGGTCATCAACGATTCGCTGGGCCACGAGGCCGGCGATCTGCTCCTGCTCGAGGTCGCGAACCGCCTGCGCGGCGCGCTGCGGGCGAGCGACGTCGTCGCGCGCCTCGGCGGTGACGAGTTTGTGGTGATCCTCGACCAGTGCGGGGAGATCGATGACGTCCAGCGCATCGCTACCGGGCTGCTCACGGCGCTCGCCGAGCCGATGGAGCTCGCCGGCCACGAGTGCCACACCACGGCCTCGATCGGCATCGCGATGTATCCGGCCAACGGCTCCGATGCGCAGACGCTGACCAAGAATGCCGACATGGCGATGTATCTCGCCAAGGAAGACGGCAAGAACGGCTATCGCCTCTTCTCCAAGGAGGTGAAGACGCAGTCGATCGAGCGGCTGTCGCTGGAAAGCGCGCTGCGCCGGGCGCTGGAGCGCGAGCAGTTCTCGCTGAACTACCAGCCCAAGGTCGACATGGAGACCGGCCAGATCACCGGCGTGGAAGCGCTGCTGCGCTGGGCCCATCCCGAGCTCGGCAACGTCTCGCCGGCGCAGTTCATTCCGCTCGCGGAAGAGACCGGGCTGATCGTGCCGATCGGTCGCTGGGTGCTGAATGAAGCCTGCGCGCAGGCGATGGCCTGGCAGCGCCGGGGCCTGCTGCCGCTGTCGATGGCGGTGAACCTGTCGCCGCGACAGTTCGCCGACGAGCATCTGTTGCACGATGTCGACGAGGCCCTGGCGGCCTCCGGCATGTCGCCGGTGCTGCTGCAGCTCGAGGTCACCGAGAGCATGATGATGCGCAACGTAGGTCGCGCGCTAAAGGTGCTCGACGCGATCCAGAGCCGCGGCATCCGCCTCGCCATCGACGATTTTGGCACCGGCTATTCGTCGATGTCGCTGATGAAGCACTTCCCGATCGACACCATCAAGATCGACCGCTCTTTCGTGCGCGACCTGCCGCAGGATTCGGAGGATCAGGCGATCGCGCAGGCGATCATCAGCATGGGCAAGGCGCTCGGCATGACGGTCGTGGCCGAAGGCGTCGAGAACGCCGAGCAGGAGGCATTCCTGCGCACCCATGGCTGCGACGAGATGCAGGGCTTCCTGATCTCCAAGCCGCTGCCGGCCAGGCAGATGGCCGAGCTGCTGCGGCCCCAGGTTCTGCCGGTGGCGCCGCCGCTGCAGCCCGAGCCGGATCTCGCCGCGCAAGAAGCGGCGGCGTTACGGCTGAAACGCGCTGTCGTCTGACGGCAGCGGATGAAGCTCTCGGACCTCGTGGTCTGCGCCCTCCGCAATGCTTGGAAAATCCTGCGGCCCGGTCAGCGAGGTCTGCTCGACGAACAGCGACAGGATCGTGCGCGCGCCGTCGGAAAAGCTCGTGCCTTCGTTCAAGCCGAGCCCAGCGCACCATGCGCAGCTCATCGGCTCCTGGTCGTCGACCACGGCCATCGCGGGTCCCCACCACCAGGCAGGCGCGGGCGAGCGCTCGTCCGTAGGCACGACGTGCCAGCGAACGAACTCATCCATCACGCGCTCAAACTCCAGGCGTGCTGCCTCATGCATGCGGTCGAAACTCCTGAGAATCCGCGCCTGACGACAGGCCGGCGCGCGGATCTGATCGTGGCCTTGACGCTCGGAAAAATGAGCTCGCGCAACTGGGCCGAGCCATGCATCCCGACCTCATCGTCGGCGATGCCCAAAAATGCGGCCGTTGGCGATACGCCAACGGCGGCAGCGAATATGCATTCTAGCCGGTTGGGGGCACGGCAGGCAAGGTACGGATGTTACGGTTGCTTAACGCGGCCTGAGCGGATGCGCCTTCTGGTGCCAGGCCCAGGCGGTGCGGATCACCGTGGCGAGGTCGGAATGACGCGGCACGAAGCCCAGCACCTTTCGCGCGGCGGAAGCGTCGGCGACCAGGTAGGTGGGATCGCCGGCGCGACGCGGCTTGACGGTGTGCGGTACCTCGCGCCCGGTCTCCTGCCTGATGGCGTTGAGGATCTCGCGCACCGAGAAGCCGGAGCCGGTGCCGAGATTGAAGCTGCCGCCGGCATGTCCCTGCTCGAGCAGCTTTAGTGCCGCGACATGCGCGGCGGCGAGATCGGTGACGTGGATGTAGTCGCGGATCGCGGTGCCGTCGGGCGTGGCGTAGTCGTCGCCGAACACGGCGAAGTCGACATGCCCCTGCAGCGCCATCATCGCGCGCGGAATGAGATGCGTCTCGTTGTCACGCAACTCGCCGATGCCGCCGGCCGGATCGGCGCCGCTGGCGTTGAAATAGCGCAGGCAGAATGCGCCGAAGCCGTAAGCCGCGCGATAGTCGACGAGCATCCGCTCGATCATCCATTTCGAGGCGCCGTAGGGATTGATCGGCGCGCAGGGGAAGTCTTCCGGCAACTCCTTGGAATCGGCATTGCCGTAGACGGCGCCGGTCGAGGAGAACACGATGCGATGGCAGCCGGCATTCCGCATCGCCTGGAGCAGCGACAGCGTGCCCTGGACGTTGTTGATGTAGTATTTCTGCGGGTCGGTCATGGACTCGCCGACGAGGCTGGCTGCCGCAAAATGCATCACCGCCGTGATCCTGTGCTCGGCGAAGGCGCGCGCCAGCGCCGCGCCATCGAGCAGATCGCCCGTCACGAGCTCTCCGGCAACGAAACTGCGATGACCTGTTGTGAGATTGTCATAGACGACGGGCCGATAACCGGCGGCGGTGAGAGCGCGGCAGGCATGCGAGCCAATATAGCCTGCGCCTCCTGTGACGAGGACAGTCGGTCGGTCAGTCATGTCGTATTCTACTCTTCTCTCAGCGATTGAAGCGCCGTTTGCGGCTGAAGAGAAGATAGATCGCGCGGGGGCTGGTGGTCAAATAGCGCCAGAACAGCCGGCGCGGCTCGAGCCAGGTGCGCCAGGCCCATTCGAGACCGGCGTTTTGCATCCATTTTGGCGCACGGGACCGGCTGCCCGACAGGAAGTTGAACAAACCACCCGATGTCTTGATGACGCCGACATTGGTCAGTAGCGGCGTATATTCTTCGACGAAAGCCTGCTCGCTGGGCACGCCGAGTGCAACCCAGAGATAATCCGGGGCGAGTGCGTTGATCTCCTCGACTTTCGCGCGCAGGGCGTCGCCGCGCAGATAGCCGTGGCTGTGGCCGACGATCTTGAGGTTCGGATAGAGCTTGCGAACATTCGCGACGGCGGCAGCGTTCTCCTCTTCGCTGGCGCCGAACATGTAGAAGGTGCGGCCGATCGCTTCCGCCTTGCGCGCGACGTAATGGAACAGGTCGGTGGTCGCGACGCGCTCGGGCAGCGGAAACCAGGATTGCAGTTTCGAGGCGGCCACCAGCGGTTGACCGTCGGCATTGATCATGTCGGCGGCGCGGAACAGGCGTTCGGTCTGCGGCTCGGTCGAGCAGCGCGCCAGCACCTCGCCGTTGGCCGAGGTCAGGTACAGCGGACGGCCGATCCGGTTGTCGGGATTGGTGGCCTCGATCATGAAGTCGGCGGTGGCTTCCAGGTCGAGTGCGGCCATGCGCAGGCCGCCGACCGTGATTCGTGGCACGTCGGCGGTTGCGGCTCTGCCTTCCGGGTTGGTGCGGCGCTCAAGCATATTGTCTGCCCCCCTGGCGCGCTTGGGTTGCGGGAGTGAGCTCGTCGAGCACGACGCCGACGAGTTTGCGCTCGGCGCGGCCGAGCATGCTCAGGATTTCTTCCAGGCTGTCGTTGATGTCCATGCTGGTCGGCAGCACTGCCACCAGCGCGTCAGTATCGTCGAGCAGCTTGCGGCTGCTCGCTGCAAGCGGCATTGCGGGGCCGTCGAGGATGACGAGGTCATAGCCGCCGGCGGAGCGCGCCTGCGCAATCGCTTTGCGGATGGCCTCGGCGGCCTTGCCGGCGTCGCCCTCGGCCGCCGGCAGCACCGAGATGCCGTTGACCGTCTTGATCTCGCGTGCGGCCTTGCTGCCGATCGAGAGCCAGCCGCGCGCACTCGGCTCGCTCTTGCCGGGGCGATTGACCTTGTTCGAGAGCGGGTGAGCCTGATGGTCGGCATCGATCATCAGCACGCGGACGCCGTCACGCGCGGCCGCCAGCGCGAAATTCAGCGCGGTTACGCTGCGCCCGACGGTCTCGCTGGTACCTAGGAGCGCGATCACCGGCATCGTCTTGCCGCCGGCGCGCCGCGCGACTGCGGCGCGCATGTCGCGCCAGGCATTGAGCAGGCTCGTCAGGGGAAAGCCGGGGCGCAGCGTCGGCCAGCCCAGCCGTGTCAGGTCGACGCCGCCGCCGGTGGCGAGAATGGCGCCCAGCGTATGGATGACATCGGCCTCCTGGAGGCGTGCGATCAGTGGCTTTTCGATCAGGGGTTTTTCGACCATCGACGGTTGCAGCGGCGGTGCGGCAACTTCCGGCGGCGCCTGCGCAATCTCGGGAGCGCGCGCAGCCGGCTGCGGCCGGGGGGGCTCCGCCCCCCGCGGCGCCTCCGGAGCGCGCGGAGCCTGCGGCGCAGGCGTACGCTCGCGGCGGGCCGGCGTGGGCGCACCGGCGAACAGCAGTTCGGCGGCAACGAACCAGCTCGACGCAGCGATCGCGCCGAAGATGAAACCGATCATGGCGAACAGGCTCATCGCCGGCGGGAACGAGCGACGCTGCGGCAACGTGGCTTCGCCGATGACGCGGGCGGCCGAGGTGTTCAGCGTCTCCTGCTCCTCGGTCTCGCGCGAGCGCTTGAGGAAGGATTGATAGACGTCGCGGCTGGCATCGGCCTCGCGCTCGAGCTCGCGCAGGCGCACAGCCGCCTGGCTGAGCTGCACGCTCTGCCGCTTCTGCGCTTCCAGCGCCCGATTGAGCGAGGCTTCGTAGTCGCGGGCCCGCGTCAGGTCGTTCTTGGCCGACTGCGCGAAGCGATCGATCTCCTCGCTGATGGTGCGCTTGAGATCCTCGACCTGCTTCTCGGTCTGGCGCAGCGCCGGATGGCGCGGACCGAGCTCGCCGGCCTGCTCCGCATATTTCTTGCGGGCATCGGCATATTGCGCGCGCAGATTGGCGATGGTCGGCGATTGCAGTGCTTCGGGTATAGCGCCGGCATCGGCCGCTGTGCGCCGGCTCGCCTCGATCTGGTCGAGCCGCGCCTGTGCGTCCATCGTCGCCGCGCGGGCCGCGGAAAGCCGCTGGTTGCTGGAGGAGAGCTGCTGGTCGCTGATCAGCGAGTCCTGGGTGCCGACGAAATTGTTCTGGGCCTTGTAGGTGGCAAGCGCGGTCTCCGCGTTGCGCAGCCGCTCGCGCAGCTCCTTCAGGCGGCCGGAGAGATCGTTGGTGGCGCGACGCGCCGCCGACGCCTGCGAGTTGCGGGATTCCGTGAGGTAGACGCTGGTCAGCGTGTTGGCGAGCATCGCCGCCTTCGCCGGATCGGTCGACCAGACCTCGATATCGACGATGAAGCTCTTCTCGGTCTTGCGAATGGTGATGTGCCGGTTCAGCGCATCGAGCGCCGCAAGCTGCACTTCCTTCGTCTCCGCGGCGGAGGGCGCGCGGGGCTGCAGGCCGATCAGGCCGAGCAGCGACGACATCAGCGACCTGGCGTCGCCGCCGCCGCCGAATTCGGGATCCTTGTCGAGGCCCGCCTGCTGGATGACCTGGAGCAACACGCTGTTGGAGGTGATCAGGCGCGCCTGGCTCTCCACCACCATGGACATGCCGGAGACGTCCTGCGCGCGCGGCGTGAGCTCGCGGTCGACGAGCTGAAGCTCGCGCGGATCGACATAGAGCTGGGCGGTGGCGGTGTAGCGGGGCGCCATGCTCTTGCCGACGGTGACCGCCAGCGTCGCGCCGAGCAGGGCGGCGGCCGCAATCGCGATCTTGCGACGCCAAAGCAGATTGACCAGCTCCAGCACGTTGAAGCCGGCCTGAGGCGCCTGCTGCGGGGCCTCCGGTTTGGCCCGATCTATCGGCTGGTTATAGTCAAGCATGATCCCCAGCTTCCATTCCAACTGCCGCGGGCTGAGGGGTTGCTCTTCGCTTTACGCCACGCACCCGGGATATAGGTGCCCAATCAACGCAACAGGGAAAATTAACCATACTCATTGCGGGACTATTCACCGAAATGGCAAACAAAGCGTTTAAACGCATGCCGCAGTTCGACGCGTTGCTGCGACGCCGTCGATGCCGGGCTCCCTCAGAGATTAACGGTTCGTTACCGCGCGCAGCATCACCGCGAGGCTTCGCTCGTTGTTCGGTGGATCGCGCGCGCATTCTTGTCACCTTTTCCGCAGGATGACGTGATAATCGCCGCGGCGGACATCGGTGCCGCGCGGCAGCACCGCGTTGAGCACGGCGGCGCCGGCATCGACCAGAGCTGCGAACAGCGGCTTGCGCTGGCGCATCTCGGGATAGCGGGGGCTCTCGACCTCGCGCCGATAGATCATCTCGAGGCCGTTGGCGGCCGTGAACGCTTCGAGCCGCGGCAGCGTCACCAGCGGATGGAAGAAGGTCGGGAACGGCGGCTCGCCGGGCAGGCCGGCATCCTTGATGCCGCGGATATTCCGGTAGAACCAGACGTGGAACCAGTGCGGCGAGTATTTGGTGACGACGCCGGACAGCGAGCGCGGATTGGGCGCGCCGATCAAGATCATTCCGCCAGGTTTGAGCGCGTCGCGGAAATTCAATAGCGCGGCGTCGACATGAGGCAGATGCTCGATCACGTTGTAGCAGATGACGAGATCGAAGCTCTCGGATCCGAAGCGATAGGTCTGCACGTCGCCGAGGATCGCCTCGTCCGCATAGGTGTTGTTGCGGACCTGGTCCTCGTCGATGTCGACGACGGTGACCCTGCTGCGGCTCAGCAATTCCGGGGGCAGAACGCTGCAGGAGCCGCCGCCGGCCTCGTAGGTCGCGAGCTGGCCCTGCGGCAATTCCCGGCGCAGCACGTCGTGGACGGCGAGCAGGCTGTCGCGGGCTTCGCCGGGGACGAGATCGTGCAGCGCCTGGACGGGGGCAGCAGCGGCGGGGATGTTGATCGCCGTGGCTGTCGCGAAATCGATCGTGGCTGGCTTGTTCATTTTTTCTGACCGCGCTTGTTCTATTCAAATTTACAGGAAAAATGCCGCATGCCCGAAGAGCAAATCTGATGCCGTCGCGCTTCACCGGTCGCGGTGCTTACGGCCGGGTTAATGCGCATGGGCGTTAACTACGGCATTGTCCGCTTCGCGCCGTCACTGAACGCTGGACTGCGAATTGCAGTACCACGTGCGTATGGATTTGCAGGAGAAAGGCGCGAAAGCGGTTAAGCGCATGAGGTCACGTCCGCATGGCCGGCAGACCTGCGAGGCGATGCCGTTTGATGCCCCGATCCCGCCGTTCACTTTGGCACGCCTCTGTCCCGCGGTGCTGTGCCGTCGCGGGACGGCGGCGATGCGTGCGATCGACGCAGGGCTTTCTCAACATATCTCGGGCATTTAGAACGCAATGACATTGATCCCGACAGACCTGTCCGCCAGCCGGATCTCGGATGCCGTGCGCGATCCCAACCGCGAGATCGCGGCAAGCTCGCGCGTCATCGACCTGTCGGTCGGCATCGTCGTCTGCATTCCCTGTTTCCGTCGCCCGCAGCATCTGCGGCTGACGCTGGACTCGCTGGTGAACCAGCGCACGCCGCGCTCCTTCGCCGTCGTCATGGTCGAGAACGACGCCGCAGGGCGCGCGAGCGCGCCGGTTGCCGCGGAGTATCTGGCCGACGGAAGGCTCCAGGGCATCTGCCTCGTCGAGCAGCGGCAGGGCAATTGCCAGGCAATCAACGCCGCGTTCGAGACGGCGCAGGCGCTGTTTCCAGCCGCGACGCGCTTCCTGATGATCGACGATGACGAGATTGCCTCGCCCGATTGGCTGGAGCTGATGGTCCGCACCGCGGAGGCGACCGGTGCCGACGTGGTCGGTGGGCCGGTGCTGCCGGTCTTCGACGATGACAGCCAGCCATGGCTTGCGCGCCATCCTGCTTTCTGTCCGGCCTATGACTACACCGGCGCGGTGCCATTGATCTATGGCTGCGGCAACTGCCTGATCACGCGCGCGACGTTCGAGCGGCTCGGCAGTCCGGCCTTCGACCTGCGCTTCAATTTTCTCGGCGGCGGCGACTGCGACTTCTTCGTGCGCTGCCGCGATGCCGGCATGATCTTCCACTGGACGGCCGAGGCTGTCATCACCGAGACCGTTCCGTCGAGCCGCACCAGCTTCAGCTGGATCGTAAAGCGTGGCCTGCGCATCGGCGCGATCAACTATCGTGTGCAGTACAAAGCCGCGCAGGGCGGAGCCGCGCGGGCGCGGGTGTTTGCGCAGATGCTCGGGCGGTTGCCGCTGTCGCTGCTGCGCGCGGCCCGTCTGCTGCCGACGTCTAAGGCCGTTGTCGCGATGCATCCGGCGCTGGTCGCGATCGGCTCCATGCTTGCCGCGTTCGGCTTCGCGCCGAAGCCCTATGAGGCCTCGAAGATCGTTTCCTAACGCTGCGGACTAGATGCCGAAGCAAGCGAGGACGACCCTGATCGCGGAACGCGGCAGAGCCTTGAGTGACCTGCGTCCGACGATCGCGAGATAAGCCAGGGCATCGCGATATCGGCGGAAACGGATCGCCTGCATTGCTGAATAAGTGACGAGATGGATCTCGGCGGACTGACGCAGTCCGGCCGCGGCGCCCTCGGGCAGTCTTGCCAGGATCAGCCCGTCATCGAAGATGCGTGCAACCGCTGGAAGGAAATCCTGCGGCGTCCGCATCGCCGCGTTCATGGTATTGGCCGTGTGCACGCGATAGTCGAGCAACAGCTTGGGGGCGAACGCGAACTCGCCGATCGCGGCCAGGCGGCACCAGCAGTGCCAGTCTTCGCAATATCTGAGCGAAGTATCGAAGCCGCCGATGGCACGAAAGGCCTCTGCTCGTGCGAGCGCGATGCCGCCATTGACAATGAAGTTGCCGGCCGCGAGTCGCGCCAGCACGTCGCCGGACGGCTTGCGGCGTCCCTTCAAGAGCTCGCGCCGACCGATCTGCCGTCCCTCGCTGTCGATCGTGTTGTAGTCGCCATAGACGAGAACCGCGCGGGGAGCACGGCGCGCGGCCGCCAGCAAGGCCGCCACCGCGCCGGGACGCAGGCGGTCGTCGGCATCGAGGAAGATCAGCCAGTCGCCGCTCGCATGTCGCGCACCGAGATTGCGCGCGGATGACACGCCGGTGGAATCGTTGGTCATCAGGCGCAGCCGCGGATCGCTGACGGCGCGGACGATCGCGAGGGTGTCGTCGGTCGAGCCGTCGTCCACGACGATCACCTCGGTGACCTCGTCCTGCGCCAGCGCGCTCGCGATGGTTTCGCCGACATAGGCCGCAACGTTCTTGGCGGGAATGACGAGAGACACCGACGCAACCGGGATCAGCGGCCGCTGGAGACGCGCGACTGTCGCCGCGCGCGGCGCGGCGGGTGCTTCGAGAACGTCTTCGAGAACGTCGTGGGCTGTGCTCAAGCTGCGGCTCGTCCTTAACGGTCTGTTAACCAGGGCACATTTGCCGGGCTGGCGAATGCCAGCAATCGTAATTCCGGCTGCTGCGGATGATACCCGCATTACGGCGAATTCGTTTCCGGGAAGCCCCGCGCGCGGCCGGTTTCGTCAATTAGCGTTAAGCCGTTGGCATTAAGCCTGTCGCAAACTTCGAGCAGTGCGACAGCCGGTCCCATGAGAGAATGCGCGACCTGCTGCCGCGGATGGACCCAGTGCCCGCAAAGACAATCCACTACGATCCCGACGACATGGTCCTCAACCTCTTCTACGAGGACAAGGACGATCGCTGGTTTCCCGGCGACCGGCATCTGCGGCGCATGGCGCGCCGTATGCTGTTCGGCGAGCCCAGGATGAGCGGGCAGCTGCGCGTGTTCCTCAATCTCTGTGCAGGCCTCGATCGGCTGGGCATCCGCTACCGCGTCAACGATTACGGCTACATCGCGCAGCATCCCGAGGAAGTGGCCTGCATCATCGGCCGCACCTTCCTGCTCGACAAGTTCGCGTGGAAGAACCCGATCCTGCTCGGGGTCGCCGCCCACAATCATCCGCTCGACGACCTCGATCTGTTCAAGCGGCTGCCGGTGAAGAAGGTGGTGGTGCCCGGGCCGTGGTACGTCGACATGTACCGCCCGCATTGGCCGGAGACGGAGGCCTGGCCGGTCGGTATCGACACCGATCTCTGGGCACCGTCGCGCGTCGCGCAGAAATCCGTCGACGTCCTGATCTACGACAAGGTCCATTGGGACCGCGAGCGCTATGCGCCCGACCTGATCGAGCCCGTCCGCGCCCGGCTCCGCAAGGAGGGGCGCACGTTCACGGAGCTGCGCTACGGCAGCTACAAGGAGGAGGACTATCAGACCGCGCTGGCGTCTTCGCGCGCGATGATCTTCCTGTGCCAGAATGAGAGCCAGGGCATCGCCTATCAGCAGGCGCTGTCGTGCGGCGTGCCGGTGTTCGCCTGGGATCCGGGCGGGCCGTGGCGGGACCCCGATTATTATCCGCACCGCGTGCAGTTCGCGCCGGTGTCCTCGGTGCCGTATTGGGACGATCGCTGCGGCGCCAAATTCGCCGACACGGCCTCCTTCGAGGCTGGCTGGGACGATTTTTGGGCCGGCTGTGCCACGAGCAAGTTCGATCCGCGCGGCTTCGTGCTCGACAATCTCACGCTCGAGCAGCGCGCGCTGCAATATTACGAGATCGCGCGAAGCGTGGCGCGGCAGCAGAAGGTGTCGGCGACCTCCGGCATGCTGGTTGACGGATGGTTAACGGGGATGGGCTAACACCTCGGGCTTGCTTCCCCGGGTTCATCACACCGGCTTTGAGCCATGGATCGCAGCGCCGCTGACATGACCGACGTGGAGGCCCGAACGCTCGGCCACATCCTGCGCGACGAGCTGTCCGGGCTCAATGCCCTGCAGGCGGCGCGCTGCGTCATCGTGGTCGCCGCGCTGCTGCTCGTGCTGGTGACGCTCGATCCGTTTCCGGACCTGCGCAACCCCGATGTCGCCGCCGTCGTCGGCGGACGCATGGCGCTCGCCTATATCTCATGGGGGCTGCTGGCTGCGGTCGCAGTGCTGTTCGTCGCTGCTACCGATGCGCCCGCTCTGAAGAGCCTGGTGACGCCGCTGCATCTTTGCCTGGTCGGCTGGCTTTTGATCAACATCGTCTTCTCCGAGAGCCGCGGGGTTTCGATCCAGCGCTTCGTGCTGGCGGCCAGCGTGACGTCGACCGCCGTCCTGCTGCCGCTGTTGCCGCCGACACAGCGCAGCTTCAATTGGTGCCTCGGGGCCGCCGCGCTTGCCCTGCTGGTGCTGTGCTATCTCGGTGTCGTCCTCGCCCCGCAATATTCCATCCACACCGCGCTCGACATCACCGAGCCGCAGCTTGCCGGCGACTGGCGCGGCAGTTTCGGCCACAAGAACGTCGCTTCGCCCGTGATGACCATCCTGGTCTATGTCGGCATTTATTTGTCCGCCATCGGCTCGTTCGTGATGGGACCGGCGATCGCGGCGCTGGCCGGCCTGTTCCTGGTCTTCACCGGCGGCAAGACGTCGTCGGTGCTGTGCCTTGCGATCTATGGGCTGGCATCGCTGGTCTACGTCACGCGAAGTCTGTGGCTGAAGCGGATCGTCTGCTTCGCGCCGCTGATCGTGATGAACCTGTTGACGGTCGGCAGTGTCATGAGCCCGTCGCTCGGCGCCGTGACGCGGCTGCTGCCGCTCGATCCCACCTTCACCGGCCGTTCCGAGATCTGGGAGTTTGCGCTCGCAGCGGTCGCCGAGAAGCCGATCATCGGCCACGGCTATGCGGCGTTCTGGGACGACGTGACCGAGCGCCAGACCGCCGCGGGCTCCGAATGGGCGACATCTGCGGCGCACAGCCACAACAGCTATCTCGATCTCGCCGTCACCATCGGCCTGCCGGGCCTGCTGCTGGTCGTTCTCGTGTTCGTGCTCGCGCCGCTCCGCAACTTTCAGACGGTCCAGACTCACAATCGCAGCAACGCGCTGGGCAAGCTGTTCCTGACCATCTGGCTGTTCGGCCTCTACTTCGGGACCACCGAGACCTTCCTGCTCGAACGCCAGAATCCGGTCTGGTTCATGTTCGCGCTCTCCGTCGCCGGCCTGCATTTCCTGGCGAGGTTCCAGTGCGTCGCGCAAACGGAACACTGACAGCTTGTCGCAGGGGCGCATCTGTCGCAGGTACGGAAAGTGGTATCGGCTTAACGATAAGCAGCGACGTCGCTTGTGATCGGCGGCAAAACATCATCTATCTGGAAACATTCTGTAACTGTATGCGCCGCGGATGACGTTTCTCAGCGTCGAGCAACCAGATGATCGGGTGTCCAGCACGTCGGGAATCGCAGTCGATTTCCTGCGCGACTGGCGGCAGGCCGCATCGCGCCTGAACGCCGGCCATCGCACCGCCTTCCAGCATGGTTACTGGCTCGGCGCCTGGTACGCTGCGTTTCGCGACGCCGCGCCGCTGATCGCATTGATCTACGATGCCACGACCGGCAAG
This sequence comes from Bradyrhizobium sp. 18BD, assembly GCF_054185225.1. Classification (NCBI taxonomy): domain Bacteria; kingdom Pseudomonadati; phylum Pseudomonadota; class Alphaproteobacteria; order Hyphomicrobiales; family Nitrobacteraceae; genus Bradyrhizobium; species Bradyrhizobium sp. 18BD. The sequence continues at coordinate 161,606 of NZ_JAVAYL010000012.1, forward strand.
GACATCGCGCTGGTGCCGATGATCAACCATGTCAGGCGCGGCATCCGTATCGTCGAGTTCGCCGATCTCGGCGTCTCCGACAACAACGCGCCGATCCTCGCAAGCGATGCGACGTTCGATGCCGCCGATGCGCGCGCGATCGCTGCCGCGCTGGTCGATGGTTTGCGCGCCTTGCCTGACGGCTTCGATCTGTTGCGCCTGAAGAAGATGCCGGCTCATGTCGGCGGCAAGCCCAATCCGCTGGTGTCGCTCGGCCGTATCGGATCCTGCTCGGTCAACGGCAATCTCGTGCTGATGGGCGATGACTATGCCGATTATCGGGCGTCGATCAGGCGCCTGCAGCTGCCGCGGTGCTGGCGCGTCTTCAACCGTCTTGGCAGCGCCCGGTTCGAGATCGCCACCGATGTCGCGCGCGCATCCGAATTCCTCGACGTGATGGACGTGCAGCAGGAGGAGCGGATGCGGCAGCTCGGCTCGCCGTTCGTCCTGAACGACGACGCCCACGCCGCCTTCTATCGCGACGTCGCGCGGCAAGGCGCCGCCGAGGGTTACGCCGTCGTCTCGGCGCTGGTCTGCGACAGGGGCATCGTTGCCACCACGCTCGGCGTCAGGTACGGCGCGACCTATTTCCTGCTGCGCATCAGCCATACCGGCAAGACCTGGGCGAACTTCTCGCCCGGGCTGCTCGTAACTGAACGCACCATGGAAGCGCTGCATGCGCAGGGCGTGCGCCGCTTCGATCTCAGCATCGGCAATCAGGATTACAAGCGCCGGTTGGGCGCCGAGCAGGTGCCGCTGACCGATGTCAGCGTCGCGCTGTCCTGGCGCGGCCAGCCCTTTGCCTGGCGCGATCTCGCCGCGCAGGGACTGCGCCGCCACCCGAGGCTCGCCGCCATTGCGGCGCGGGTGATGGGCAAGCGGGCGCGCTGATACACGCCAGCCTTCCCGCGGTCATCGCCGAAGGCCCGCACAAAACGCCTCGAGCAACGCCCGGCCCTGCGGCCAGTCACCGAGCCCGCTTGACGCATTGATGTGGCCGAGTGCGCCCGCCAGGATCAAGCCGGACTGCCAGTCGCGCGCCTGCCGCTCCGTCGTCGCAAGCCCGCCATAGGGATCATCCGTGCTGGCGATGATCAGCGACGGAAAGCGCAGCGCGCGCGCCGGGACCTGTCTGAATGCGGCGGCTTCGGCAGGAAAATTGCGGCCGTCCGGATCGGGGACGGCGACCAGGAATGCGCCGGCAATCGCAGTGGGGAAGTGCGCAGCCCAATGCGCCACCAGCAGGCAGGCGAGGCTGTGCGCGACCAGCACAGGCGGGCCCTTGCTGCGCGCGACCGCGCGCTCCAGCGATTGCTCCCAGTCGTCGAGGTCCGGCCGGTCCCAGCTTGCCGGAGCAAATTGCGAGACGCGGGCTTCGGCGCGCTGCCACAGCGTCTGCCAATGGGTGTCTCCAGAGCCGCCGAGGCCGGGCAATGTGATGATGTCGTGCATGATCGTCCCGTGATATCTGAGATGGATGCAGTGTGACCGATCCCGGTCCTGCATCACATGGCAAGTCATCGGCGCAATCGGGCATTGGCCGATGATCTCAAGGCGGAATGGAGAATTTGGTTGGATCGCTTCGGGAGCATCGATGCCAAGGATCTGAAGATCCTGGAGGCGCTGCAGGCCAATGCGCGCGTGCCGCTGTCAGAGCTCGGCCGTTCGGTCGGGCTGTCCCAGCCGGCGATCTCGGAGCGGGTGAAGCGGCTCGAGGAGGCCGGGATCATCGAAGGCTACGGCGCCCGCATCAATCCACGCGCCCTCGGCCTCGGCCTCATGGCGCTGGTTCGCCTGCGCACCTCGCATGAGCACATCAAGACCTGCCTCAAGCGGTTCAGCGAGATTCCGCACATCATCGAAGTCCATCGTGTGACCGGCGACGACTGCTTCGTGCTCAAGGTGCTCGTCCCTGCGCCCGAAGACCTCGAGACGATCGTGGATCGCATCGCGGGTTTCGGCGCGGTGACGACCTCGCTGGTGCTGCGGAGCGAGCCACCGCGGCCAATCGGCAAAGACCTCGTCAGGAAGAAGACCGAACGCAGGTGAGGCGCAGGCTCACGCGATCGACACGTCACCGCGCCGTCACAAAGCCCGCGCTTGCGCAAACCTTCCGGTGATCGCGCGCATTGTGTTATCGTCACCTTCGTTGTCCGGAGGCGGCATGGAAGATCGTTCGGCAAAATATCGCGCATTCTATGCGCAGTTGATCTGCGCAGCCGCACGTGCGGAGGACCCCCGGATCGAGGAGGCCTTTCGGACCGTCAGGCGCGAGCCGTTCGTCGGGCCCGGGCCATGGTCGATCTCTCTCGGCGGCCATCCCTATGTCGTGACGCCCGATGATGATCCCGCGTTTCTCTATCAGAACACGCTGCTGGCGCTCGACAGCACACGTGGTCTCAATATCGGGATGCCCGGCGCGCATGCTTATTGGCTGAGCGGCTGTGCGGTGAAGCAGGGCGAGACCGTGATCCAGATCGGCGCGGGCAGCGGTTATTACACCGCGATCCTCGCGCATCTCGCCGGCCCCGGCGGCCGCGTCTATGCCTATGAGATCGACGAACGCCTGGCGGGCCTTGCGCGCGACAATCTGAAGGACATCGCCCATGTCGGGCTGCGCGACCGTTCGGGCATCGCGTCGGACCTGCCTGCTGCCGATGTGATCTATGTCTGCGCCGGCGCGGCGCAGCCTGCCGCCGAATGGCTCGATGCGCTGCGGCCGGGCGGGCGGCTGGTGTTTCCGCTCGCGCCCGAGGGCATGCTCGGCGGCATGCTGATGATCACGCGCCCGGACGAGGGGGCGGTCTGGCCTGCCAAATTCCTCAGCCGTGCCCAGTTCATCGGCTGCGCGGGATTGCAGGATGAGGATGCCGCCCGGCGATTGGCCGAGGCGTTCGCAGGAGGATGGGAGAGCGTGCAGTCGTTGCGGAGGGAAGGCGTTCCCGACCACACGTGCTGGTTTGCCGGTGAGGGCTGGTGGCTGTCGACGGCGCCCGCGCCGGTCGTGACGAATTCAATCAGGCCTCAGGCTGACATCACGCAGGCCTAACGCATGATCCGGAAAAGTGCGTAGCGGTTTCCGAACAGATCATGCTCAAACAACAACCTAAAGCGCGATGACCATCCCTCCTAATCTCATCGCGCTTTAGCGGGGTCACGTCCGCTTCACGCGTTCGTGCAGCCTTCACAGCGAAACCGGCCGCGCGAGGCCCTGAACAGGCTGCGACAGTACCATCGCCGAGCCAGCGCCTGCGCGGGCTTGCGGATCATCTGCGCGATCAGGAGGAGTTCAAACGCCATGGCAGGTAAATGGGGCGGCATTCCCGAATGAGAATGCCGCCTCCATCGCATCAGCCATGCAACTCAGCCGTGAAGCTTCTTGGCCGTCTCCGCGATCTGGCGACCCTGGTAGCGCGCACCGGCGAGCTCGTTGGCGCTGGGCTGGCGGCTGCCGTCACCGCCGGTGATCGTGGTGGCGCCGTAGGGCGCGCCGCCGGTGACCTCGTCGAGCTTCATCTGGCCGGCAAAGCCGTAGTTCATGCCGACGATCACCATGCCGAAATGCAAGAGGTTGGTGATGATCGAGAACAGCGTCGTTTCCTGGCCACCATGCTGGGTCGCGCTTGCCGTGAAGGCGCCGCCGACCTTGCCGTGCAGCGCGCCCTTGGCCCAGAGCCCGCCGGCCTGGTCGAGGAAGTTGGCCATCTGCGAGGCCATCCGGCCGAAACGCGTGCCGGTGCCGACGATGATCGCGTCGTAGTTCGCGAGGTCCTCGATCTTGGCGACAGGGGCGGCCTGGTCGACCTTGTAATAGGACGCCTTGGCGACTTCGGCCGGCACCAGCTCGGGTACGCGCTTGATGTCGACGGTGGCGCCGGCTTCGCGCGCGCCTTCAGCGACGGCATTGGCCATCGCTTCGATGTGGCCATAGGCGGAATAATAGAGGACGAGAACTTTGGTCATGGTGGTCTCCGTGGGGATATCGTGATGGCGTGAGTTGTTTGGTGTGCTGTCGTTGCGAAGGAGATGGATGCCCGGCGCGAGGCCGGACATCACGAGTTGGTGTGGCGGTGGCGCTTACGCCGCGTCGACGAGCACGAGCTCGGTGTCTTCGAGCGCGGTGATCTTCAGCCGCTCCTCGTTGCGGATCGCGGCGCCGTCGCGGGCGTTGACGCGCACGCCGTTGATCTCGACGGAACCCGCCGCGGGCACGAGGTACAGATGCCGCGACTTCTCCGGTTCGTACTCCGCGCTCTCGCCGGCCTTCAGCGTGGTGGCGAGCACCCGCGCATCGGCGCGGATCGGCAGCGCGTCGGTGTCACCCTCGATTCCGCTCGCGATGGTGACGAGCTTGCCGGAGCGATCCGCCTTCGGGAACGGCTTCGAGCCCCAGGTCGGCTGTCCGCCACGCGCCGTCGGCTCGATCCAGATCTGGAAGATGCGCGTCTGTGTCGGCTCCAGATTGTACTCGGAGTGGCGGATGCCGCTGCCGGCGCTCATCACCTGCACGTCGCCCGCTTCAGTGCGGCCCTCGTTGCCGAGGCTGTCCTGATGGGTGATCGCGCCCTCGCGCACATAGGTGATGATTTCCATGTTGGCGTGCGGATGGGCGGGAAAGCCGGTGTTCGGCGCGATCTCGTCGTCGTTCCACACCCGCAAGGCGCCATGGCCCATATTGTTGGGATCATAGTGGCTGGCGAAGGAGAAATGATGCTTGGCCTTGAGCCAGCCGTGATCGGCGCCGCCGAGCTTTGCGAAAGGTCTGAGTTCGATCATTTGCGTAATTCCCTTGAATTGGATGGTGGTGGCGCCTGGATCAGGCGCCGAACCCGCCATCGACGTTGAGCACGGTGCCGGTGACGAAGGAGGCTTCCGGGCTTGCGAGGAAGACCACGCCGGCGGCGACTTCCTCGGGGCGGCCGAAACGCTGCAGCGCGTGCTGCTTGCGCTGGGCCTCGGCGAACTCGCCGCCGTCCTTCGGGTTCATGTCGGTGTCGATCGAGCCGGGCTGCACCACGTTGACGGTGATGCCGCGTGGGCCGAGATCGCGTGCCGCGCCCTTGGTGTAACCGACCACGGCGGACTTGGTGGCAACGTAGTCGGCAAGGCCGGGGAACGAGGCCCGGTCCGCGAGCATCGAACCGACAGTGACGATACGGCCGCCTTCACCCATCAACTGCGAGGCGGCGCGGATCGCCGCGATCACGCCATGCACGTTGACCTGGTCCTGCCGCTCCAGCGCGGCGGTGTCCGCATTGGCGTCGTCGATCGCGCCGCCATTGGCGACACCGGCGTTGTTGACGAGGATGTCGAGATGGCCGAATTCCTTCGCGACGTCGTTGACGAGCTTCGTCACGTCCTTCGCCGAGGCCTGGTCCGCCCTGAAGGCGCGGGCCTTGACGCCCCTGGCCTTCAGTTCGGTGACGACGGCTTCGGCCTTTTCGGGCGAAGCGACGTAGCTGATGGCGACGTCGGCGCCTTCATCGGCGAGGGCGCGGGCAGAGGCCGCGCCGATGCCGCGCGAACCGCCGGTGACGAGGGCAACCTTGCCTGAGAGCTTCTTGGTCATTGGATTTCTCCAGTCCTGAATGTCTGATGACCCTTGGATAAGCCTCCGTCTGTGGTATAGAAATAGAAACTGTTGAAACATATTGTTTCCCAAAGCATCCCGATTGGACCGGCGCCATGGCAAAACTTCCCGATTTCGAGGCGCTCGCGATTTTCGCAAAAGTCGTGGAATTACGGTCGTTTGCGGGGGCCGCGAGCGAGCTTGCGATGTCCAAGGCGACGGTCTCCAAGGCGGTGACCCGGCTGGAGGAGCGGCTCGGCGCCCGTCTGTTCAACCGCACCTCGCGCCGGCTCGCGCTGACCGATGCCGGCCACAAGCTGGCGGAGCGCGCCACGCGCCTGCTCGCCGACGGCGAGGCGGCGGAGAACGAGGCGCTGGCGCAATCGGTGGCGCCCCGCGGCCTGGTGCGGCTCGCCGTGCCGATGACGTTCGGGACCAAGGCGGTGGCGCCGCTGCTGCCGGAATTTTTCGAGGCCTATCCGGAAGTCTCGGTCGATCTGCATTTGAGCGATGCGACCGTCGATCTGATCGGCGAGGGTTTCGACATGGCGGTGCGGATCGCACGGCTGCCGGACTCCTCGCTGATCGCGCGGCGGCTCTTCACCATGCCGCGCTTCACCGTGGCCGCGCCGTCCTATCTGAAGAAGCACGGCCGGCCGACGCATCCGATGCATCTGGCCCAGCACAAGTGCTTCAGCTACGCCTATCTCTCCACGCCCAACGTCTGGCACTACACCAATTCGGCCGGCGAGCAGGCCAGCGTGCGTCCGGGCGGTCAGCTCCGCGTCAACAATGGTGAAGCCGTGATGCCCTCGCTGATATCAGGCCTCGGCATCGCCGAACTGCCGGAGTTCATCGTCGGCGACGCGATTTCGTCCGGTGCCGTCGAGGTGATCCTGAAAGACTGGAAACAGGCCGAAGGCGCCGTGCACCTCGTGACCCCGCCCGGCGGCCCAAGGCCCGCGCGCGTCGAAGCGCTGGGTGATTTCCTTGCGGCCAAGCTGCCGGGCACATGCAAGCGGCGGCCGCGCGGCAAGGCAAAGGTGTCGTAGAGCAGGCGGCCTCAACGACCCCCGTCATTGCGAGCCAACGGGTCCGCGCGAAGCGCGGCCCGATGACAGGCTCCGCGAAGCAATCCAGACCGCCTCCGCAGAGGGATTCTGGATTGCTTCGTCGCAAGAGCTCCTCGCAATGACGAATTGCAACTACGACACCTTCACGCCGCCGATCGCGACGATGCGCAAGTTCGGCTTCAGCGTCCCCTCCAGCTGCGCCTTCAATTCGTGAACGCGTGGGTCGCTCGAGCGTGCGGCGCACACTCCGTATTGATGCACCGATTGCGCCAAGGCGCGCCGCGCTTCCGGCGTCTGCGTCAATTCGGGCGTTGAAAGCCGCAGGACGATCGCGGCGAGATTCACCAGCATTTCGTCCAGGGCGACGTCGATGGTCGCAAGATTCCGCATCACACACTCCCTCAGGAGGGCAACGGCGGCTTCACGGATGCGTTCCGGAAGAGGCCTGACATGGTCAATGCTTCGTTAACGCCTTGTTCTTGCCGCGCGGCACGTTAGGCTGGCGACACAAAAGAAAATCGGGGGGTGGGGACCATGATGGATCGACGCAATCTCTTGCGTGCGGCTGCGGCATTGCCGCTGCTGCGGGCTGCTGTGCCTGACAAGGCCTTCGCGCAAACCTATCCGGCGCGCAACATCACCATGATCGTGCCGTTTCCGGCCGGCGGCCAGGCCGACCTCGCGGCGCGCCCGGTGGCGATGGCGCTCGAGCGGATTCTCGGCAAGCCCGTCATCGTCGACAACCGCGCCGGCGGTGGCGGCGGATCGGTCGGCAATGCCGCGGCGGCGCGCGCCGAGCCTGATGGCTACACGCTGCTGATGACGCTGTCGTCGCTCGCAGTGCTCCCCGAGGCCGACCGTCTGTTCGACCGGCCGGTCGCCTACGAGGTCTCGCAGTTTATGCCGATCGCGCGCGTGCTTGCCGATCCCACGCTGCTCGCGGTGCCGGCCTCGGCGCCGTGGAAGACGGCGCAGGAGTTCGTCGAGGATGCCAAGAAGCGTCCGGGCCAGATCACTTACGGCTCGTCCGGTCCCTATGGCACGCTGCATGTGGCGATGGAGATGTTCGCAAGCAGCGCCGACATCAAACTGCTGCACGTGCCGTTCCGCGGCGCGGGACCGGCCTTGACCGCGCTGCTCAGCGGCACGGTGCAGGCGATCGCGGCTGCGCCCGGCACGCTGAAGCCGCAGGTCGACGACGGCAAGCTGCGCGTGCTCGGCAATTGCGGCGCGCAGCGCATCGCGAGCTTTCCGGATGTGCCGACCTTCCAGGAGCTCGGTTACAAGGATGTCGAGATGTACATCTGGGCCGGGCTCTTTGCGCAGAACTCTCTTCCCGCGCCGATCGCGACCCGCCTGCGCGAGGCGATGGCGCAGGTGATGACGAGCCCCGATGTGCTCAAGGCTTTCGAGACCTCGGGCAGCCTCGTCGCCTACCAGGATGCGCCGGCCTTCTCGCAATTCGTCGCGACCGACAGCAAGCGGCTGATCGCGGCGGTCAGGAAGATCGGCAAGGTGGAGTAGGTTCCCACCGCGCTTTCACGTTTTGTTGTTGGTCCAGAACCGGCTCCCGCCTCATTGATTGATGAGAATTCGAGGGATTCGGGAAGGATCGACACATGCGAACAGGGCGGATTGCGCTGGGTGTGGCGCTTGCGATCGGCGGCATCGTCGCGCAGAGCGCCGCCGCCGAAGAATATCGTGGGACCATGGAACAGCAGATGGCCTGCACACCGGATGTGTGGCGGCTGTGCAGCGATCAGATCCCGGATGTGAGCCGCATCACGGCTTGCCTGCAGCAGAACACGCCGCGGCTCTCGAGCGGCTGCCGGGCGGTGTTCCAATCCAACAACCAGATGCCACCGCAGCAGCAGGTTCCCCGCGGTCGCGCCGCACCGCCACCGCGTTATAATGCGGTGCCACCGCCTCCACCGCCGCAGCGGCGGCCCTACGATGACGACGACTAGTGCCCGCTAGGGCTTGTGCTCGCAGACATCGACCCACTCGGCAGCGGTCAACTCCGCCATCCGGTCCGGCGTGATACGCACCGCGCTGTGGGTTGAGCCCGCAGCCGGCACCACCACGTCGAATGCCTTCAGTGAGACGTCGCAATAGATCGGCAGCGGTGATTTCAGCCCGAACGGGCAGACGCCGCCGACCTCATGGCCGGTGATCTCGGCGACCTCTTCCAGCCCCAGCATCTTCGGCTTGCCGCCGAACTGCGCCTTCACCTTCTTGTTGTCCATCCGCGAGGTGCCGGCCGCGACGATCAGGATCACGCGCTCGCCGACGCGCAGGGACAGCGTCTTGGCGATCCGCCCGGGCTCGACGCCATAGGCTTCAGCGGCCAGCGGCACGGTCGCGGAGCTGATCGGGGATTCGATGACGGAGATGTCGGGGGCTTTCTCGGCGAAGAAGGCGCGAACGGATTCCAGGCTCATTCCAATCAGCTCATTCCAGACTTACGGGCGGGCGGTAATTGCGGGCAACTCCGACAGTGAATGAACGCGATAATCCGGCGCAAAGCCAAGCTCGTCCATCTGGGTGCGGATCGCCCTGAACATCGTCAGCGGTGCCACGAGTTCGCTCTCGACGCAAGCCAGCGCCATCGCCTCCGGCGTCACCCGTTCGATCCAGGCGACGTTCAGCCCGAACGATTTCGCGCCCGCGACGTCCCAGGGGTTGGAGGAGACGAACAGCACCTCATCAGGCGCGGTGCCGAGCACCTCGCCGATCAGCTCATAGGCCTGCGGGCTCGGCTTGAAGACCTTCTTCGAATCGACGCTGATGGTGGCATCGAGCAGGCGGTCGAGCTTGGTGTTGCGCACCAGCGCATTCAGCATGTCCGGGCTGCCGTTGGAGAGGATGGCGAGCTTTCTCGGCTTGAGCGCCGCGAGCGCGGCCGCTGCATCCGGATAGAGGTCGAGATGCAGATATTTCTCGATCACGCGCTCGAACGCCTCACCCTCATAGGCAAGTCCGAGCAGGCGCAGCGTATAGGCGAGCGAGTCGCGGGTGACAGCGGCAAAATCCTGGTAGCGCCGCATCAGCGAGCGCAGCCAGGTATATTCGAGCTGCTTGATCCGCCAGACCTGCGAAATGATCTCGCCGTAACCCGGAAACGCATCCTCGGTGATATCTGCGACCGACTGGATGTCGTAGAGCGTTCCGTAGGCATCGAACACGACGGCTTTGATGCTCATTGGCTGTCCTTCCAGGCCCTTGTGATCACAAGAACTCCGCTCGGGGAGTACGCATAATCGTCAGCTTACCAAAGCACAGAGGAAGTCTGCCACTGCAAGAATGATCGGCGGCTTGTGACCCGGCGCGGAAATATCGCGCTTCGGCCGCTTTCAGATGCATTTCGGAAGTATCGCCGGGGTTCCTAAGGTAGATGCCGTCCGCCAAAGCTCCCAAAGCCGGACCATCTAGCTTGGTCGCGATTGGGCACGAAACTGCCGTGGCGTAACACCGGAAATTCGGCGGAAGGCGCGCGTAAAGTGGGCCGGATCGGCGTAGCCCGAGGAGAATGCGATCTCGATGATCTTGGAATCCGTGTCACGCAAAAGCCTGCCGGCATTTTCGAATCGGATCGTATCGATCAGATTCGAGTACGTAAGACCGGCGTACGCGAGCTTGCGCTGCAAGCTCCTCGTGCTGGCGCCCGCCATCTCCGCGATTTCAGCAAGGGCTGGAAGTCCTTGATCCAGGTAGGCCGGCAACATCAACTTGAGCGTTGCGATGATATCATGATCCGACGGACCAACCTCGCCATCTTGCAACGAAACCACGTTTTCCTTTGCACGATTGGGAAGGCTGAGGAGCGAGATCGGCACATCGATCCATGAAGAATCCTGGCCAGACAGGAAGCGCGTGCTTGGCCAGAATGATTGACAGGCAAGGCTCGGCGTATAGCGCGCTTCAAAGGCGATCGTTGCCGGAGCCCAATCCGGCCCGGCGAATTGCCGGACGATGTATATGGGGAAGATATTCTGAAGCCATTGCGAATGCTCGAGATGCAACAGTCCTTTTGTCCCGGTGAGTCTGCTGCAAAATCTCACATGATCGTCGTAGCGCTCGATCCAGTTGCTCAAGTTTGAGTCCTCGATCGAGGCCCATTTGCAAGCCTGTTGCAACGCAACCAACAGCGTTGGGGAGTGGCCGATCAGGGTCCGGGTTTTCTCGCTCAGGTGACAATATTGCAGACGTTGAGAGGCGTGGTATCCGAAATCCGTGATGCTTTGCGATCTGCTGGCGAGTTCCGCGAAGTCGATTGCTTGGAGTATCGGAACGTAGTGATTGGCCTTTTCTTCCAACGATGGGGGGAGACGAGTTTTTTCCAGGAGCGAACCCGCGGCTGCGCCCATCTCGCTCAGGATATCGGCGAAGGGGATGAGGAATTGGCAACGCGTCAGATGAATTGTTGCCATTGGCGCGCCCCTCACTCGTAACTGGATGCTGGGTTGGAATTGCGCTGGGATCCCGGAGCGAACGCTTGCGTCGAGCAGCAAAGCCGCTCCTGCGCGCCGGGTTGCCGGCTTCTTTGGCGCCTAATGGCCAGACGGCCAACAACTTGCTGCATAGGCTTACATGAAATCAAGGTTGCCGAAAGAAGTTCGGCTTCTCGTGCTGCAGTCCCATGAACCTGTCGCCAGCTTCGCAGCATTACACGCGCGCGACAACTGTCGTGCGAGGGCCGCTAGGTGACGAAAGGCAATGTCTGACAAGCCCCGGTTTACCCGGGGTAGACGGCCAGAAGGAGGCCCGGAAGCAAAGGTTTTCTTGAGAGGGAGCATAGGCTTCGTGCCTCATACCAGATGAGAGCTGTCCGTTTGCCGTCGTCTGAAGTTGTCCGCGCGGCCATTGTCGCGTCGCTGCGACACGGTGACGCAACTCTAGATGGTACCGCTCGAATATGCAAGATCAGCACGCGGACGTTGCAGCGTCATCTTGGCCGCATGGGCACCAGCCACAGTGCGATGCTCGCAGAGGTTCGTCTCAATATCGCGTGCCGACTCCTCGTGGGCTCGAGCAAGCCCCTGTCCGATATCGCAAAATTCCTCGGCTATGCCAATGCAAGCAGCTTCAGCCGCATTTTCGTGCGTTTGATGAACGTTCAGCCGGTCATTTATAGGCAGCAGCAACTTGCCGGCAAGCGAGAACGGGCAGGCCATCGCAGACGCGCTCGCGCGATTGACGGCTGAGCCAATCAGCGACGATTGGCGCGAAATGGCAAGACGCTCGATCTGAATTGGCGCGAAATGCGTAGCGAAGCGACCGTCGGGCCGGGACGAAAACAAAGCCGTCCCATTTCAAGGGAAGAAATAATCATGACACTTCGTGCTTCCTTATTTGCATTTTGCGCGGGCGCGTTATTGGCCTGCCCCCAGGACGTTCATGCTCAAACGGCCCTCGAATATAAGCCGCACGTTCCGCTGGAGAAATCTATCGGCCAGGCAAAGCCGGAAGTGGTGCCGTCTCTGTTCGTCCTCAATTCGCGCGGTGTGAGCTTGAAGGACGGCAAGCTTGTGCTGGCGGGAGTTTCGCCGAATGCGATCGTGTTCGCGGATCGACCGGTTCGCGCGGCCGGTCACGATCTCACAGCTCGCATCGTCGAGGATTGGGGCAACGGAACTGACAATTTCGCGAAGGATCCACCGAACGCGACCGTTTCCGGATTCAGGAAAGACGGATCGTCGGTGGCGGATGCTGTGGTCGTTCTTAAATCGCCGAAACTTGACGGTGACAAGCTCACCTTCGATGTCGACGTGCTGGAGGGCGATCTCGCGGGCACTGATGGACCGGCCGCGGTCTTCATTGACATCATCGGGCGGCCATTCACACCGCTGTCCTTTGCCGGTGTCGCCCGCCGAACGGCTTGGCGCGGTGCGTTCTATCGCGGTGCCGCCTATGCGGGAGCCGCGGCCGCTGTTGGAGCCGCAGCCTATCCGTACTACGCTCCCCGATGCGGATACTACCCCTATCCGCCTTGCTACTGAGCGCAGGCGCAAGGTCGGCGCGTTCGCCCCGTATGGTCGGGGCAGTCTTTCCGAAAATTGTTTGAAGTCGTTTCAATGCAAGGGAGAGAACAGTGAATATCACTCGTCGCAATCTCACGTTTGGTGGAATGGGTCTGCTCACAGGAGCAGCGATGGGGCCATCGGCGCTCGCCCAGGACGGCTCCTTCCTGGGCATCGGTCAAGGCCTGGAGGATTTCTGGCTGGCGAGCGACGCCTACATCTTCGGCTATCCGCTGGTGACGATGGAGATGACGCGCCGGGTCATCACCAATGTTGCCGAACCCGTCGGCACGCGCGGGCCGATGGGTCAGATCATCAAGCTGCGTCAATATCCGGACGCTTCATTCAGGGATGTCACCGCGCCCAACGCGGACACCCTCTACACAACCTCCTTCTTCGACGTCGGGAAAGAACCGTGGGTCCTCAGCATCCCGGACATGAAGGGGCGCTATTACCTGATGCCAATGCTGGACGGCTGGACGACAGTGTTTCAAGTCCCCGGAAAGCGCACCACCGGCACCGGGGCGCAGACCTACGCGATCACCGGACCCGGATGGAAGGGCACACTGCCGGCCGGCGTGAAGGAATACAAATCGCCGACCAGTATCGTGTGGCTGCTCGGCCGCATTTATTGCACCGGCACTCCGGAGGACTATGCAGCCGTTCACAAGCTGCAGGATGAGTGCAAGCTCGTACCGCTCAGTGCATACGGCAAGCCGTACACGCCACCTCCGGGAAAGGTCGATCCGTCGATCGACATGAAGACCGCCGTCCGCGAACAGGTCAATCGCATGGACGCGGTGTCGTATTTCAAGCTGCTGTGCGAGCTTATGAAGACCAATCCGCCATCGGAAGCAGACGCGCCTCAGCTTGCCAAATTCGCCCGCATCGGCATCGTCCCCGGACAGGATTTTGACGAGAGCAAGCTCAAGGCGGACTTCCTGAAGCGTCTGCCGGAGGTGTCGTTCGACAGGATCATGCTCCAGTTCAAGGTCAACAAGGCCGTCAAGGACGAGAACGGCTTTGCCTTCACAACGAAGACCGGCATCTACGGCACCGATTATCTGATGCGAGCCCTGGTAACGGCGATCGGGCTCGGCGCTAACCGTCCGCAAGACGCAGTCTACCCGACTTCGCTCAAGGACGCGGATGACCGCAAATACAACGGTGCCAACAAGTACGTCATGCGGTTTCCCAAAGGCCACCTGCCGCCGGCGGAGGGATTTTGGTCGCTGACGATGTACGATAGCGCGTACTTCTTCGTGAAGAATCCGATTGACCGCTACTCGATCAGCGCGCGGGAGGATTTGAAGGAAAACCGGGACGGCTCGACCGATCTCTACATCCAGAAGGACTCGCCGGGCAAAGACAAGGAATCGAACTGGCTTCCCGCGCCTGAGGGAGATTTCATCCTGATGCTGCGCATGTACTGGCCGCAGGAAACAGACCCGTCGATCATCAACGGCACATGGACGGTTCCCGCCGCGAAGAAGGTCGGGACTTGAGTGATCGAGCGGATGCCGACCCATCGGGGTCGGCATCCGTCAAATGAGCTCGCGCCGCAGAAGGGATGATGCCGCGGCAGAACGGATTGTTGCGCGATACGCTTGGAAGTAGAGGGGGCAGAGATGGGCACGAGAAAGGGCCACGCCGACAGGCGAGGTCAAACAAGGCGAGGCATCCATTTCACGTTCAGAAATCCGGTCATGGCCGCGGCAATGCTGACAACAATGTCAGTCTGGTCAGCAACCGTCCGTGCCGACGAGGCCGGAGTTTCATATTGGCTTCCCGGCCGCTTCAGCAGCCTCGCAGCGACCCCTCAGGTCGCCGGGTGGTCGATGGCGGAAGTCTACTATCACACCAGCGTAAGTGCCTTCGGCAGTGCGGCGGCCTCGAGGGAAATCCAGGTCGGGAGAATTCCCGCCGCTGTGAACGTCGATCTGAACTTGCGCCTCAATGCGCAGGCCGATCTCGTTCTCCTCAATCCCACCTACACCTTCGCAACGCCGGTACTGGGCGGGCAACTCGCCATCGGCGTGATCGGACTATTCGGACGCTCGAGCGCGAACCTCGACGGGACACTGACGTCGGCTGTCGGCCCGTTCGCGACAACGCGCACGGGCAGTTTCGGCGACTCGATCACGGCGTTCGGCGACTTGTATCCGCAGGCGACGCTCAAGTGGAACGCAGGCGTGCACAATTTCATGACCTACGTGACAGGCGATATTCCCGTCGGGGCATACAGCCCGACGCGTCTGGCAAATCTCGGCATCGGTCATGCCGCGATCGACGGCGGCGGTGGTTACACCTACTTCAACCCGCAAACGGGGCATGAGTTTTCGGCCGTGGCGGGCTTCACCTACAACTTCAAGAATCAAGATACGCAGTACCAGAACGGCATCGACTTCCACATCGACTGGGGCGCCTCGCAATTTCTATCCAAGCAGGTTTTCGTCGGCCTTGTGGGATATGCCTATCAGCAGATCACGGATGACTTTGGCCAGCACCCTGCGCTGGGAGGCTTTCGCTCGCGGGTGCTCGGCGCCGGGCCGCAAATCGGCTATCTGTTTCCGGTGGGTGACATGCAGGGCTATTTGAACTTGAAAGGCTACGGCGAGTTCGCCGCCGAGAATCGTCCGGCCGGTTGGAATACCTGGCTGACCTTCTCGATCTCGCCGATGGCGCCCACGACTACGGTGACGTCAACCCGGCGAATGATGACGAAATAGCGATGCAAGCCCATGTTGACGGACACCCCATCGGTTAGTCAGCTTTCTCACGTCATTTCCCAAGCGGCGGCACCCGCGTTTCTTCTCGGCTCCCTCGCCGCATTCATCGCCGTGCTGATAGCCCGCCTGAACAGGATCATCGACCGATCAATCTACCTGAACCAAATTCCCGATGAGGACCAGGTGAGATGCCGGCTCAAGGCGGACCTGCCGCGTCTTGTTCGACGGGCCACCATGATCAATCGTGCCATCTTCTGGTCCATCATGGCGAGTATCGCGATATGTATTCTGATCGTGGTGGGCTTTGTGAGCGCATTCTTTCATATCCAGCACGAGCGCGGCGTTGCCATTCTCTTCATTGTTGCCATTACGGCCTTCGTGGTGTCCCTGGTGGATTTCGCGCGAGAGGTTCGGATCGCTCTCAGCACGTTTGATCACTACGGCTAGTTTCGGCTCACGCCTTCACAGCGGCACCATCAGCGAGCGCGGCCGGGTGCACTGGAGCTGCCTGATCCGCCAGACCTGCGTGATGATCTCGCCGTAGCCCGGAAACGCATCCTCGGTGATGTCTGCGACCGACTGGATGTCGTAGAGCGTTCCGTACGCGTCGAACACGACGGCTTTGATGCTCATTGGCTGTCTTTCCCGGCCGTTGTGGTCACAAGAACTCCGCTCGGGGAGTACGCATAATCGTCGGCTTACCAGAGCACGGTGGAAGTCCGCCACTGCAAGAATGATCGGCGGCGTGTGACCCGAAGCCGACGTCTGACACCTCCAGCTATTGAGCTTCAACATAGCGTATAATGCTCTGGTTCTGAACGCTTGCGACCAATTCATCCGCGCGGGACAAAAGCCGACGAAGCAAGGGTGACTGATTTGCCCGATTGTATCCCAGTGCCAGATCGACCGTTGGTGTGCCGCCCTCGAGCGCTCTAGCGACGACGTTGGGTGCCAGCATGTTCTGCGCATAGAGGGGGACGAGGCTAATTCCACCCGTGGATGCCACGAGCGACATGGCCGATGATATGTTTTCGCCTTCGTACTTCGCCTTGAGAGTAATACCGACCCGAGATGCATAGTTCTGTATGATCTCTTGCAAGACCGGAGAAGTTCTTGCGGAGCTGACATAGATCTCGCGGGCGAGATCTTGGGGACGAATCTTCTTGCGTGATGCCAGACGATGTTCGGCCGGCAGCACGGCGATCAAGGGCTCCTTCGCCAGCATCTTGAACACGACGCCCTCGTTGTCTTTCTCGGGACGAAGGAAGGCGATGTCCAACTTTCCCCGCATCAATGCGAGCGCGAGTTCAGGCGAAGACTGCGTGCTGAGCGTGACTTCGACATCGGGTGCTTCCTCGCGGAGGATGCGCAGAAGCTGCGGGAGCCACATGACCTCCAACCCGACGAGAAACCCCATCGAGAGGACGGGCCTTTGCGGTTGCGCCGTCTGCCGGGCCCCCTCTGTTGCCGCCTCAACCTGCAGCAGCGCCAGCCGCGCGTGATCAAGAAACACTCTTCCGGCAGCGGTCAGCACCACGCCGCGCGCCTGGCGATCCAATAACTGAACGCCAACCTCGGATTCCAGGTCGCGGATCTGCCGGCTCAGCGACGGCTGCGAGGTGTTCAGTCGCCGCTGGGCGGCGTTCAGCACGCTGCCTTCTTCAGCAACGGCAACGAAATAGCGCAGATGCCGGAGTTCCATGCGCCCTCGTATATCTTCCAAGCATAGCTCGAAGCGTACAAGGTCTTAGTCATCGGCCAAAGAGGGATTTAGCGTCACGCGGTCTGCAACCAAAAATGGACAAGAAAAAATGTCGACGCGGAAGCCCAGTATCGTCTTCTGCCATGGCCTTTGGGCCGATGGCTCCTGCTTACGCCGCGCCAGCGATGACTCTCATCCGCGGCTAATCTAAAGGAACTGAACAATGCCCACGATCACTACGACAGACGGCGTAAACATCTTCTACAAGGACTGGGGCTCAGGCCAGCCGATCGTTTTCAGCCACGGCTGGCCGCTGACAGCGGACGACTGGGACGCCCAGATGACCTTCTTCCTTCGCCACGGCTACCGGGTGATCGCCCACGACCGGCGCGGCCACGGCCGGTCCGACCAGCCCAGCACCGGCAACGATATGGACCACTGGGTTGCCGACCTCGCGGCTCTGACTGAACACCTCAACCTGCGCGACGCGATCCACATCGGCCACTCCACAGGTGGCGGTGAGGTGGCTCGCTATGTCGCTCGCCACCAGGAGCGCGTCGCGAAGGCGGCGCTGGTCGCTTCACTGACGCCGAACATGTACCGGAGCGAGGACAACCCGTCCGGTCAACCGCCGGAGTGGTTCGAAGCGATCCGGGCAGGCGTGCTGGGCAACCGGTCGGAGTTCTACCGTTTCGTCCCTGAGAATCCGTTCTACGGCTACAACCAAGATGGGGCCAAGCCTTCGGAGGCAATCATTGCGAACTGGTGGCGCCAAGGTATGGCCGGCGGTGCCCTCGCTCACTACGCGACTGTCGACTCTTGGCTCGAAGATTATGCCGAAGACCTCAAGAAGATCACCGTGCCGGTGCTGGTGATGCATGGCGAGGCTGATCAAGTCGTCCCGTTCGCAAGTTCCGTGCCGCGTGCGGTCGACCTGCTCAAGAACGGGTCGCTGAAGACTTATCCCGGCTATCCCCATGGCATGCTCACCACGCATGCGGATGTCCTCAACCCCGACCTGCTGTCGTTCATCAGGTCTTGACGACATCTCTCATCCACTACCGCCTATGGTAGACACTTAGGGGTGTATATTGAGGAGGGTTTGAGCTTCTTGTTCGTTCCTTCGTCACTACGGCGAAACCCGAATCCTCGGCAGCGTTGCTCGGCCTTGAGGTCCACTCCGTCGTCGGCCTCGCGCCCCGTTCGCGGAAGTTATTCAACGACCGCTACTGGCCCACAGGCCGCGTTGCGCCAATGCGCCGCTATCAGGAGCGGAGCAGACCCCGGATGAAGTGCAGCGCAAGCTAGCCAGTCGGCTGACGTCCTCGCCGCGTCCAGGTCTCCCGCTCGGCGAAGACTTGGGCGACCTCCGCCATGTGCTCCGTGCCCCACGCGCACAGCGGCACCAGCGCCTCGGCAAGGCTGCGGCCTAAAGTGGTGAGGCTGTAGTCCACCCGTGGCGGCACCTCCTTGTAGTCGGTCCGCTTCACGAGGCCGTCGGCCTCCAATTCCTTCAGTTGCTGGATCAGCATCTTGTCGCTGACGTCGCGTATGGCGCGCCGGAGCTCGCCGTAGCGGGTCGGGCCGTCCTGGGCGAGGAAGTAGAGGATCAGCGGCTTCCACTTGCCGGAGATGACCCGCAAGGTTGCGTCGAGGCCGCAGGTGAAGCCGGGCAAAGTCGGCGTGCAGCGCTGAACCGATAGTGGTGTCTGCGCCGGCGGAGAGATCGGGTCCGAATCATCGAGCGACATTTTTCGGGCACTTACCAAAAGGTGCATACTTGTAGATAGGTGGGTAGGCCGCCAGCTCAGTGCAACCCTAGTGAAGGAGCACATCATGGGCAGACTACAAGGCAAGACGGCGGTGGTGACGGGTGGCGGAACCGGCATCGGACTTGGCGCAGCGAAACGGTTCGTCGATGAAGGCGCGTTCGTCTATCTGTTCGGGCGGCGCCAGGAGCCGCTCGATGCCGCCGTGGCACAGCTCGGATCTTCGGCGCGCGCCATCAGGGGCTCGGTGACGGATCTGTCCGATCTCGACAGGCTGTATGCGGCGGTGAAGGCCGAACGCGGCGGGCTCGACATTCTGTTCGCCAATGCGGGCACCGGGTTGTTTGCGCCGCTCGGCGAGATCACGGTCGAGCACTACGATCACATCTTCGACGTCAACGTGAAGGGGCTGGTGTTCACGGTGCAAAAGGCCCTGCCGCTGATGACGAAGGGGTCGTCGATCATCCTGACCGGTTCGAGCACGGGGGTGATGGGGACGCCGCAGTTCAGCATCTACAGCGCAACCAAGGCCGCTATCCGCAATCTGGCGCGGAGCTGGGCGCTGGACCTGCGCGGCACCGGCATCCGCGTCAATGTGCTGTCACCGGGGCCGACCAAAACCGAGCTGGCGCTGGAGATCGTCGGCGAGGAAGCGTTCGACGCGCTCGGAAGCTCGACGCCTGCCGGGCGCGTGGGCGATCCCTCGGAGACAGGAGCCGTGGCGGCGTTCCTGGCGTCCTCGGACAGCAGCTACATGACCGGCGGCGAGGTCTTCGTCGATGGAGGCCTGGCCCAAGTCTGAGGTTTTTAGCGTCTGAGCTTTTCAGCAGTTGAGCATGAGGGCTTCGGTCGTACGATCGAAGCCCTCTGCGCTGCGGTTCTCGCTTCTCGGATTTCGCGCACGCTCCTTCAACAAATCGTCATCTCTTCGACCCTCGCGCAGCGGATTGACTCTGCTCCTCGTCCGGCGTTTTATTCGGAGCACGGGGATTTGCGATCTCCCCGCGAGGCGACATGCCCAAGCATCGCGTCCTGGTCACCAAGGACGCCGCATGTCTTCTTACATCTCGATCTCTCAAACAAATTATCTCGTCTTGTTGGTGCTGCCAGCGCGCCGATCGTCGTCGACGTCCGTATCGACGGGGACCGCGTGGCTGATCCGCGCAACCGACAAGACGGCGATGACCAAGAGCCGGCGAGCATGCGGGCCACATTGGGGACGACGATGAAACGGAGAGCGTCATGACCACGAAAACCGACCGCCGAGACTTCGCCAGGGGCGTGGGGGCCGCCGCGGCGTCGGCCGCCATGCTCGCGGGGACGCAAGCCCTCGCGCAAGCCGATCAGCCAACAGGAGCGAAGCCAATGACATATCAGTCCAAGCCGATGCCGTTCGATCCGAAATCCATTGCCGGCATCTCGGAAAAGGTGCTCGTCAGCCATTACGAGAACAATTATGTCGGCGCCGTAAAGCGGCTCAACGCGATCGGAACGCAGCTCGCCGAGCTCGACTTCGCGAAAGCTCCGAATTTCATCATCAACGGCCTGAAGCGCGAGGAGCTCATCGCGTCAAACTCGATGATCCTCCATGAAATCTATTTCGACGGGCTCGGCGGTGCCGGCAGGCCGAGCGCAGCACTAGCCGACGCGATCGCGCACGATTTCGGCAGCATGGAGCGGTGGCGCGCGGAGTTCTCCGCCATGGGCAAGGCCGAAGGCGGCGGCTCCGGCTGGGTGATTCTTTCCTACTCGCCGCGCGACAAGCGGCTCGTCAACCAGTGGGCCGCCGACCACACGACGACGCTGGCCGGCGGACGCCCCGTGCTGGTGCTCGATATGTACGAGCACGCCTATCACATGGACTACGGTGCTGCGGCCGCAAAGTATGTCGACATCTACATGGAAGCGATCAAATGGGACAACGCCGCGGCACTGTACGATCAATATCGGCGGGAAGCCTAGACGTCGTGAAAAGAATGAGTGTGGCGCTGCTGGGAGCGGCGCTGCTTCTATTGTCGGTGGGAGGAAACGCGATGGCGGAAACTGTCAATTTTGACAACGCAGCAACCGGCGCGGCGCCCGAAGGCTGGATTCTCACGATGACGGGGCGTGGCCAGCCCAGATGGACGATCGAGGAGGAGTCGACGGCGCCAAGCAAGCCCAACGTCCTGAAACAGTCCGGTCAGGCGACGTTTCCAGTAGCGCTCAAGAACGGCACCCGCATCCTGGACGGGTTCGTCGAGGTCAAGTTCAAGGCCATCGCAGGCTCCGAGGATCGTGCGGCCGGTATTGTCTGGCGCGCGAGGGATGCCGACAATTACTATGTCGTGCGGGCCAACGCGCTTGAAGACAATGTCGTGCTCTACAAGACGATCAAGGGAGTTCGCAGTGCGCTCGATATCGTCGGCCGGAAGGGCGGCTATGGTGTCAAGGCATCGGTGCCACCAGGTCAATGGCATTCGTTACGTTGCGAGTTCGCGGGAAAGCGGTTCAAGGTAAGCTACGACGGCAAGCCGATGTTCGAGGTCGAGGACCAATCGATCAGGGACGCCGGCATGATCGGCCTGTGGACCAAGGCCGACAGCGTCACCGTATTCGACGACCTGACTTATGGTGCGCTGAACTAGACTGCCCTCGGGCGTCGACCTGCCCGCGTCGGAGAAACCATGCTCGCTCGAAACCTGATGACGACCACCGTCCTGTTGACACTCGCGCATCCGGCGATGGCGGAGGAGCCGCTCACCACCTACAAATCCCTGAGTCCTGAATTGGCGCTTGATCTGGCCCGGGCATCGCTTGGCGATTGCCGCTCCCGCGGGTATCAGGTCACTGTTGCGGTCGTCGATCGCTTTGGGGTTACGCAGGTGATCCTTCGTGACAGGTTTGCAGGTGCTCACACCGTCTCAACGGCTTCGAGCAAAGCGTGGACCGCAGCGACGTTCCGTACCAGCACCACCGAACTCAATGCGGTCAGCCAGCCCGGCATGATGCAGGCCGGCATCCGCAATCTCCCCGGCACGGTCATCATAGGCGGCGGGTTGATCGTCGAGGCGGGCGGCTCGCTGGTCGGAGCCGTCGGCGTGTCCGGGGCGCCTAGCGGAGACGCTGACGAAGCCTGCGCCAGGGCCGGAATCGACGCCATACGCGACAAGCTGGAGTTTTAGGGCCGCCTTGCCCCCGTCAGCGCTGGCAGAGCTGCTATAGCCGATCAAGCAGACTCCGCCAGCTTATGCGCGTCTGCTAGATCCCCAGAATCTTGCGCGCGTTCGCCTTCAAGACCTTCGGCCGGATCTCGTCGCGGATGTCGATCTTGGCAAAGTCCGCCAGCCAGCGGTCCGGCGTGATCACCGGCCAGTCCGAGCCGAACAGCATCTTGTCCTGCAGGATCGAGTTGATGTAGCGCACCAGGATCGGCGGGAAGTATTTTGGCGACCAGCCGGAGAGGTCGATATAGACGTTCGGCTTGTGGGTCGCGACCGACAGCGCTTCTTCCTGCCAGGGGAAGGAGGGGTGGGCGAGGATGATCTTGAGGTCGGGGAAATCGGCCGCGACGTCATCCATGTACATCGGGTTGGAATATTTCAGCCGCATGCCCATGCCGCCGGGCATGCCCGAGCCGACGCCGGTCTGGCCGGTGTGGAACAGCGCGATCGCGCCGCCATTGTTGATCTCTTCGTAGAGCGGATAGGCCATGCGGTCGTTGGCGTAGAAGCCCTGCATGGTCGGATGGAATTTGAAGCCGCGCACGCCGTATTCCTCGATCAGCTTGCGCGCTTCGCGCGCACCGAGCTTGCCCTTGTGCGGGTCGATCGAGACGAAGGGGATGAGGACGTCGAGATGGTCGGAGGCGGCCTCGATCATCTCGTAATTGTTGTAGCGGCGGAAGCCGGTCTCGCGCTCGGCATCGACCGGGAAGATCACCGCGGCGATGTTCTTGGAGCGATAATAGGCCGCGGTCTCCGGCACGGTCGGCGGATGCTTGTTGGGCGACTTGAAGTACTCCGCCATCTGCGCCTGGAAGTCGTCATAGCCATCGTCGGGATGGCAGCCGCAGGGCTCCTCGGCGTGGGTGTGGATGTCGATGGCGACGACCTTGTCGAGATCAGGCAGCTTCAGCTTCGGCATTGGTTTCCTCCCGAGGGTTGCCAAATTGATTATATGATATAACGAATTTGGCAAGGCGTCGTTGGCGGCGAAAGCGCAGCCCGCAAAAGTCCTTGTTGTGCGCGACCTCTGACGGGACAGATCGGGCCGATCCGGCCGCTTCTACTGTGCATGGGGTTGTTTTCGCAAAATTGCCGGTTCGGAACCGGGCAGTTAACATTGACATGACCTCCCGCCATGCCTTAAGAACCGCCCCGTCCCGGGCGGTCGGTCCGCCAGCGGGAAAATCTCATTTTGCCACATTCGCGCGTGCCGAAACGGTAGTGCCGAACACGGCCTTTCGAACGTTCAGGATTCTGCCATGAAGGTCCGTAACTCGTTGAAGTCGCTGCGCGGTCGCCATCGCGCCAACCGCCTGGTCCGCCGCAAGGGTCGGGTCTACGTGATCAACAAGGTGCAGCGCCGCTTCAAGGCTCGCCAGGGCTGATATCAGCAAGGCTGATATTGCCCTCGCGGTCGCCTTCGCGCGCGTCCCGCAAGACCACGGTCTCACACGAGTTTGACGCCGCCTTTGCTTTGCAAGGGCGGCTTTGCGCGTTTAGACTTTCGCCATGGCAGTCAGATTCCCCTTCGCGCGTACTTTGTGTCTGGCCCTCGTGCTGGGAGCAACCGGCCTTGCTCCGGCGCTGGCGCAGAGCGCCCCACCGGCCCCGCCGCCCGGCAAGGAGCAGAAGAAGCTGCCGGAGGCGCCGGCCAAGCTGCCCAAGGTCGATCGCAGCAAGAATCTCGATTTCCTGTTCGGCGCGCTGAAGGCCGCGCCCGATGAGGCCAGCGCCAGGCATGTCGAGGCGCGGATCTGGGCGATCTGGATCCAGACCCCGAGCGACACCGCCTCGCTGCTGATGGCGCGGGCCAAGACCGCGGTCGACGCCAAGAAGATCGAGGTCGCGATCAAGCTGCTGGATGCGGTCATCAAGCTCCGGCCCGACTATATCGAGGCCTGGAACCGGCGCGCCACGCTCTATTACATGCAGAACGATTACGGCCGCTCGCTCGCCGACATCCGCGAGGTGCTGATCCGCGAGCCCCGCCATTTCGGCGCGCTCGCCGGCCTCGGTATGATCATGCAGGAGGTCGGCGACGAGAAGCGCGCGCTCGAGGCCTACCGCAAGGCGCTCGCCGTCAATCCGCACCTGGAGAAGATCCCGGAGCAGGTCAAGGCGCTGACCGAGAAGGTCGAAGGCCGGGATATTTAGCCCAAAACTCGATCCTGTCTTGAGGAACTGCGGCGGCTTCGGATTAACCACGATCGGAAGCGCGGCAACTTGAGGACTATTGCCGGCGCCGCGACAGGCCTACCTGCAGTGCAGGAGCACAGCCATGAAGCGTTTGATCCTCGCAGGTGTATTGCTGCTGGCGTCCGGGACGATGAGTCTTGCGGACGGCTTGTTCTGGGTGGTCGGCAACCGCGCCACCGGCAAATGCAGCATCGTGACCAGCAATCCCGTGATCATCGGCGATATCTGGTTCGGTGACGGCCCCTACAAATCCAAGGCCGACGCCAAGCTTGCCCGCTCGACCATCAGCGCCTGTCCAGCCGTCACGCCCGATGACGAAAAGGACGAGGACAAGACCGACTAGGTCGGCCTAGTGCAGCGCGCTGCCGCCGCGCTCGGCGAGGCCGCGATCGGCGGCCGCGGCGTAAGCCTTGGCGAGTTCCGACTCGAGGTGCTCGTTGATCAGGAGCAGCGCGCGCACGGCGCCGCGCAGGTCACCATTGCAGCTCGCCACGATCTCGTCGATCGCAGTGTCGTTGGATCTGAAGCTCATCGAAATTCTCCGGTTCAAATCAGGACAAATCCTGCCGGTCTTTCCCGCAGCCCATGGGGTTGCGAGCAGGATCGGCGCCCACCCGCACATAAATGGCGAAACCGACCGTGGCGATTATAAGGAAGCCGCGATGACGACTGCATGAAGCTGGTCCGAGGCTGGCGTTCACCGGCGGTCAGCATTGATTTCATTGGGTATTTTAGTTCGGCAATTATGCACATATCCACAGCCCCGGGATTTACGGTGGAAATGCCGGAGCCGGCGGGGCGAAACTGCGGCCTGCCGAATTCGTAGCTGCGATGTGCCCTGGATTGCCCGGACTCTCTCCATGATCGTGATCTCAGTCGTGACCGCGCTGGTGCTGCTGGCGCTGGCCACGCAGGCAGGAATCGTCGCCGTGCAGCGCGCCTATCCGCCGCAGGGGCGAATGATCGCGGTCGAGGGCGCGACGCTCCACGTCGTCGATATCGACCCGCGCGATGCGGGCCTGCCGATCGTGATGCTGCATGGCGCGAGCTCCAATCTCGAAGCGATGCGGCGTCCGCTCGGCGACATGCTCGCCGGAAATCACCGTGTCATCCTGATCGACCGTCCCGGCCATGGCTGGAGCACGCGCGCGCGCCGGCAGGATTCGACGCCGCAGATTCAGGCGCGGATGATTGACGAGGCGCTCGGCAGGCTCGGGATCGATCGCGCGGTGTTCGTCGTGCATTCCTGGAGCGGCGCGCTCGGCGCGCGGATTGCGCTCGATCATCCGTCCCGCGTCGCAGGTCTCGTGATGCTCGCGCCTGTCACGCATCCCTGGCGCGGCGGCGTCGGCCGCTACAACGAGATCATCGCAACGCCCGTGATCGGCCCCTTGCTCGCCTATACGATCACATTGCCGCTCGGCTATTTCCTGACCGAGCCCGGCGCGCGCAACGTCTTCCTGCCGCAGATGATGCCTGATGGCTTCGTGAAGGACTCTGCGACACCGCTGCTGCTGCGGCCGCGCGAGTTCATCGCCAATGCCTATGATCTGGTGACGCTGAAGGAAGCGGTGAGAGCGCAGGTCGCGCGCTATGGCGAGATCAAGGCGCCGGTCACGATCATCGCCGGCGAGCCCGACAAGACGGTGAAGACCGACATCCACGCGCGCCCGTTCGCTGC
The DNA here is from genome assembly GCF_054185225.1 of Bradyrhizobium sp. 18BD. Taxonomy (NCBI): domain Bacteria; kingdom Pseudomonadati; phylum Pseudomonadota; class Alphaproteobacteria; order Hyphomicrobiales; family Nitrobacteraceae; genus Bradyrhizobium; species Bradyrhizobium sp. 18BD. The sequence continues at coordinate 187,590 of NZ_JAVAYL010000012.1, forward strand.
GACCGTGCCGAATGCAAAGCTGATCGTGCTGCCCGATCTCGGCCACATGGTGCAGAACGCCGTGCCGGATCTGGTGAAGACGGAGATCGAGGCGATGATCGGGAAAATCGTTCCGGCGCAGGCGGCCGCCGACTGAAGCGTTTCGAGCGACGCGGCTACCGGCTCGCGTCGAGAAACCGCGTCAAAACAAAAAGCGAGAGCTTCGGTCCTGATTCAACAGAACCGAAGCTCTATCGGCCGCGGCTAGGCCGCTTACTGCTTGATCTTCCCGTCCTTGTCGAACTGGGAGACGTAGGTCCAGAGATTGTTGATCTCGGTCTCGTTCTTGATACCGGCGAACGCCATCTTGGTGCCGGGGATCTTGGCCTTGGGGTCCTTGATGTATTCCTTGAACGTCGCTTCGTCCCAGGTGATGCCGGAATTCTTGTTCGCGTCCGAGTAATTGTAATCCGGCGCGGTGCCGGACTTGCGGCCGTTGAGGCCGTTGAGCTCGGGGCCGACCTTGTTCTTGGCGCCTTCGCCGATCGCGTGGCAGGCCAGGCATTTGTTGAACGAGGTCTTGCCGGCGGCGGCATCCTGCGCCATTGCCGCCGGAGCGGTGGCAGTCACGGTGAGGATGGTCAGTACGCCAAAAATCAGTTTTGTCATCGGGTGCTCTTCGTCTCTTCCCTGGTGGGTCTAGCCTGGTCAGTTACTTGCCTGGTCGGCGATCTCCGGACCCGCCGGTTTTGGCAGGCCGGCCCGGCTTGGACAAGCCACGAAACCATGACAGGTTTCATCATTTCCTACTTGTCCCAGAGCGAACTCGCGCCAGATCGCCGCTGCGACTTTCGGATGGCCTACCCAAATCGTCGCGGACGTGGTTGATTTGCCGCGACAAATTTGATCGTGGGCGACGAGCCGGAAGGATATGTCATGGCCATCATGATGCCTGCGAGCGACCAGGCGGTGCTGGCGCGCCGCGCGCAGATCATTGCTGCATTGCGCGCAATCGTGCCCGGCGAAGGCGTGATCGACAGCGCCGCCGAGATGAGGGCCTATGAATCGGACGGGCTGACCGCCTACCGGCAGCCGCCGATGGTCGTGGTGCTGCCCGATACGACCGAGCAGGTCTCGCTCGTCCTGAAATATTGTGCCGAGCAGAACATCAAGGTGGTGCCGCGCGGCTCGGGCACTTCGCTGTCAGGCGGCGCGCTGCCGCTGGAAGACGGCGTGCTGCTCGGTCTCGGCAAGTTCAAGCGCATCCGCGAGATCGATTTCGACAACCGCGTCGTCGTCACCGAGCCCGGCGTCACCAATCTCGCGATCAGCCAGGCGGTCGCGCACGCGGGCTTCTACTACGCGCCGGATCCGTCCTCGCAGATCGCCTGCTCGATCGGCGGCAATGTCGCGGAGAATTCCGGCGGCGTGCATTGCCTGAAATACGGCATGACCACCAACAACGTGCTGGGTTGCGAGATCGTCCTGATGAGCGGCGAGATCCTGCGCATCGGCGGCAAGGGGTGCGAGAACGCCGGCTACGACCTGATGGGCGTCATTACCGGCTCCGAAGGCCTGCTCGGCGTCATCACCGAGATCACGGTGCGCATCCTGCAGAAGCCGGAGACGGCGCGCGCGCTGATGGTCGGCTTCGCAGAAGTCGAGGCGGCCGGCGAATGCGTGGCGCGCATCATCGGCGCCGGCATCATTCCCGGCGGCATGGAGATGATGGACAAGCCGGCGATCCACGCCGCGGAAGCCTTCGTCCATGCCGGCTATCCGCTCGACGTCGAGGCGCTGCTGATCATCGAGCTCGACGGTCCCAAGATCGAGGTCGACGAGCTGATCACGCGCGTCGAGACCATCGCGAACGGCTGCGGCTCGACCACCTGTCAGATCTCGACCTCGGAGGCCGAGCGCAATCTGTTCTGGGCGGGACGAAAAGCTGCATTCCCGGCGGTGGGCCGCATCTCGCCCGACTATCTCTGCATGGACGGCACCATCCCGCGCGGCGCGCTGCCGAAGGCCTTGGCGCGCATCCGCGAGCTCTCGGAAAAATACCAGCTCGGCTGCGCCAATGTGTTCCACGCCGGCGACGGCAATCTGCACCCGCTGATCCTCTACGATGCCAACAAGCCCGGCGAGATCGAGCGCGCCGAAGCTTTTGGCGCCGACATCCTGCGCGCCTGTGTCGAGTTCGGCGGCGTGCTCACCGGCGAGCACGGCGTTGGCATCGAGAAGCGCGACCTGATGGGCGACATGTTCACCGAGATCGACCTCAACCAGCAGCAGCGGCTGAAATGCGCCTTCGACTCGCAGGGCCTGCTCAATCCCGGGAAAGTGTTTCCGACCCTGCACCGCTGCGCCGAGCTCGGCCGCATGCATGTCCATGCCGGCAAGCTGGCATTCCCGGACATTCCGCGGTTCTAGCGTCGATCGCCGCATCGTCGCTGCAATGCGCCAGATTTGCTTTCCGTTCTAAACTTGGATACCGGCTCAGTCGTGGATACGCTCAAAGTTAGAGACGCCAAAGACGTCGAAGAGGTGGTGCGCGCGGCGATTGCCAATGAGCAGCCGCTCGAGATCATCGGTCATGGCAGTAAGCGCGGCATCGGCCATGCGATGGCGACCAACGCCGTGCTCGACGTCTCCGCGCTGAATGCCGTCACCTCCTACGAGCCCAACGAGCTGATCATCACGCTTCAGGCCGGCGCGCCGGTGGCCGACGTGCTGTCGCTGATCGACGCCAAGAACCAGCAATTCGCCTTCGAGCCGATGGATACCGCGCCGCTGCTCGGCACTCCCGCGCTTGGCACCATCGGCGGCATGATCGCGGCCGGCCTTGCCGGTCCACGGCGGATCAGGGCGGGCGGGGCCCGCGACCATCTGCTCGGAGCGCACGCCGTCTCCGGTTTCGGCGACAGCTTCAAGACCGGCGGCAAGGTGGTGAAGAACGTCACCGGCTACGACCTCTGCAAGCTGCTGGCGGGGTCTTGGGGCACGCTGTCGGTGATGACGGAGGTGACGCTCAAGGTGATGCCGAAGCCGGAAGCCGAGCGGACGCTGCTGCTGCGCGGGCTGGACGATGCCGCCGCCAACAAGGCGATGACCGCGGCGCTCGGCTCGCCCTATGACGTCTCGGGCGCCGCGCATCTGCCGAAATCGGCGTTCCGCGCCAAGACCGACGGGCTCGGCGCCATCGCCGGCCAGGGCGAGGCGCTGACGGTGCTGCGGCTCGAGGGGATCACGGCGTCCGCCGCGCATCGCGCCGGCTCGCTGCGCGAACTGCTGGCGCCGTTCGGAACCGCAACGCTGATCGAGGACGCCGCCTCGTCCGCGCTGTGGGCGACCATCCGCGACGTGCTGCCGTTCGCGGCCGGCGGCGCCCTTGGCGCCTGGCCGGTGTGGCGGATCGTCTGCCCGCCCGCCTCGGGCGCGGCGCTCGGCACGCAATTGGCGCGCGAGACCGGCGGCGACGTGATCTACGACTGGGGCGGCGGCCTGATCTGGGCGGCACTGCCGCCGAAGAGCGACGCGCATGAGCCCGCGGTGCGGCAGCGGGCCAACGCGGTCGGCGGGCACGCCACGCTGATCCGGGCCGCCGAGGACGTCAGGCGCGGCGTCGACGTGTTCCATCCGCAGGCATCAGGCATAGCCGCCCTGAGCGAGCGTGTCCGCGCCAGCTTCGATCCAAAAACCATTCTCAACCGGGGACGCTTGAGGCGGGGCGCGGCGGCATGAAAACGGAATTCTCACTGGCGCAGCTCGCCGACCCCGACATCGCGCAAGCCGACAAGATCCTGCGCGCCTGCGTCCATTGCGGCTTCTGCACCGCAACCTGCCCGACCTATGTGCTGCTCGGCGACGAGCTCGACAGCCCGCGCGGCCGCATCTACCTGATCAAGGAGATGCTGGAGAAAGACCAGACACCGACGGCGGAGGTGGTCAAGCATGTCGACCGCTGCCTGTCGTGCCTGTCCTGCATGACGACCTGTCCGTCCGGCGTGAACTACATGCACCTCGTCGACCAGGCCCGCGTCAGGATCGAGCAGCGCTATCAGCGGCCGCTGGCCGAACGCCTGCTGCGCCAGGTCCTGGCCTTCGTGCTGCCGGACCCGCAGCGCTTCCGTATCAGCATGTGGCTGGCGCGGCTGGCCCGCCCGCTGGCCGTGTTCCTGCCGACGCCGCGGCCCTCGGCCACGCCCGGCCTGATCCAGCGCCTGAAGGCGATGCTGGCGCTGGCTCCGAGCCGGCTGCCGTCGCCCGGCGCGCTGCCGGGCAGCGTGTTCGCAGCGCTCGGCAAGAAGCGCGGCCGGGTCGCGCTGCTCCAGGGCTGCGCCCAGCAGGTGCTGGCGCCGCGCATCAACCAGGCCGCCATCAGCCTGCTGACCCGCCACGGCATCGAGGTCGTCCTGGTCCGGGACGAGCAGTGCTGCGGCGCGCTGACCCACCATCTCGGCAACGACCAGGATGCCTTGGGACGGGCCCGCGCCAACGTCACGGCCTGGCAGAAAGAAGCCGCAGGCGAGGGGCTCGACGCCATCCTGGTGACGGCGTCCGGCTGCGGCACCGTGATCAAGGACTACGGCTATCTCTTGCGCGAGGATCAAGCCTTTGCGGCTGATGCGGCGAAGGTCTCCGCACTCGCGAAGGACATCACAGAGTACATCGCCGGTCTCGGACTCGAACCGACTACGCGTCACGACGACATCGTCGTCGCCTATCACTCAGCGTGCTCATTGCAGCACGGCCAGAAAATCACGGGCCTTCCGAAAGAATTGCTTTCCAAGAATGGATTCGTGGTGAAAGATGTGCCCGAGAGCCATTTGTGTTGCGGCTCGGCGGGGACCTACAACATTCTCCAGCCCGAGCTTGCGGGCCGGTTGCGCGATCGCAAGGTTGCCAACATCGCAAGCGTCAAGCCGGACATGATTGCCGCGGGCAATATCGGCTGCATGGTGCAGATTGCCAGTGGCACGTCAGTTCCGGTCGTACACACGATTGAGCTTCTCGATTGGGCTACGGGCGGGTCGCGGCCGGCACTCAACACGTCGAGCTGAGCTTTCCTCCCGAGGTGACGGCTGAAGACGCCCGATCGACCATTGTTCGGCGGCAACAGGAGGACCACGATGGCGAAAGCGAAGAAGAAGAAAAGCAAGAAGGCCAAAAAGGCCAAGAAGGTTGTAGCGGCGAAGAAGACCGCGAAGAAGGCAGCCAAGAAGTCTGCGAAGAAGTCAGCCAAGAAGGCCGCGCCGAAGAAGGCCGCCAAGAAGACGGCGAAGAAAGCCGCCAAGGCTGCGTCGAAAAAGGCTGCACCGAAGAAGGCCGCGAAGAAAGCGGCGCCGAAGAAGGCGAAGGCAGCTCCCGTACCGCAGCCGTCAGCGCCAGCGGCAGCTCCGGCTCCCGAGCCTGTCGCCGAGACGAGCTGGGCGATGCCTTCGTTTTCTGCGGAACCGACGCCGGCCGAGGGACAAGGTTAGGTCCCAAGGTCAGGCGCCAAGGTCAGGCCAGAGATCGGGTCGATCCGACGCCCCGATCGACAGACAGCAAGAGGCCGCGGCGGCGACGCTGCGGCCTTTTTGCATCGCTATGGCTGCCACCACAGGTGGTCATTTCCACCGTCAGCTTGATTCGTAATGCGCAGAGCACGGCGCCATAGTGCCCCGTACTAATTCGGTTCTCCCTGTGCACTTTGGAGTGCAAATAATGTGATCGAGAAGCCACACAGGCTGACAACCTTTCGTGGAATCGTCAGAACGCCTAAAAAGTCGGCAGATGCCCGTGATTTTTGCTTCACGGTTCACATCCGCCGCTCCAGATTGTCGCAGTAACGAAATTTTGCAGACAGGTCGTGCGCCCCGGGGGGCTTCCGGGACCGACTGGGTAAGAACTGGTGATGGGGATCGAAATGAAAAAAGTGGCTTTGTTGGCAACGGCGCTGGCATTGGTGACGGGTTCGGCTTTCGCGGCAGACATGCCGGTGAAGGCGCTGAAGGCTCCGCCGCCGCCCGCGTTTGACCCCTGGGATATCGCCTTCGGCGGCGGCATCATGAGCGACTACATCTTCCGCGGTGTCACCCAGTCGAACCACAACCCGTCGGTCGCGGCCTATTTCGAGCCGCGCTACAACGTCAACAAGGACCTGCAGCTTTACGTTGGTGCGTCCGCGGAGAGCATCTCGTTCCCGAACCGCGCCGCGGCCGAAGTCGACATCTACGGCGGTATCCGCCCGACCTTCGGCATGTTCGCCTTCGACTTCGGTATCTGGGGCTACCTGTATCCGGGCGGAAGCTGCTTCGGCTCGCAGGGCACCCTCGTCCAGGGCAATTGCGGCAGCAGCCTCGACAATTCCCAGGGCGCCATCGGCCTTCCGATCAACGGCAACTTCGCCAAGAAGGACGCGAGCTTCTACGAAGTCTACGCCAAGCTGAACCTCAACATTAACGACCAGTGGGTGGTCGGCTTCAACGAGTACTATTCGCCGAACTTCCTGAACCTCGGCGCCTGGGGCAACTACTCCTCGATCACCGCCAAGTGGACCGCGCCGAGCACAACCTTTGGCTCCAGCGGCGTCGGCATGTATGTGTCGGGTGAGTTCGGCCGTCAGTGGCTCGGCACCTCCGACGTCTTCTACGGCATCGCCGGCGACCCGCTGTACGCGAACGGCATCAAGGAGCCCAGCTACAACACCTGGAACATCGGTGTCGGCTTCACCTACAAGGTGTTCACGCTCGATCTGCGCTACTACGACACCGACCTGTCCAAGGGCAATTGCAACGCCTTCACCAGCGACTTCTCGGCCACCAATTCCAGCCCCGGCTTCGTCACCCCGATCAACGGTGGTGCCAACGCGGCCACGGCCTTCGGCTCCAACTGGTGTAGCGCTGCTGGTGTCGCCAAGCTGTCCTTCGACCTGACGGCGATGAGCAACCTGAAGTAAGTTTCTTTCCGAGACGACTTCGAGGGCGGCAGGACAACCTGCCGCCCTTTTGCTTTGGGGCTTTTGGGCTCGCCGTGGAGCGAGACTGCGAAGCAATCCAGAATCTCTCCGCGGCGGCAGCGCGTAGCCCGGATGGAGCGCAGCGAAATCCGGGGGCTATCGGCGCGGTGAGATGCCCCGGATTGCGCTTCGCTCCATCCGGGCTACCCTCTCGCCTCAGCGCGCCGCGGTCGTCTCCGCCTCGGCCGCCTCACCCTCCTTGCCGACGACGTGGATCGCGCCGTCCTTCACCATCGTTACCTTGCGGGTGTGGAAGGCGTCGAGCGTCGAGCGGTGGCCGATCGAGACGATGGTGGCCTGCGGCAGCTTCTCCGCCAGCAGCCGGTACAGCCGGGCCTCGGAGGGCTCGTCCAGCGATGCCGTGGCCTCGTCCAGGAACAGATAGTCCGGCACATGCAGCAGCGCGCGGGCGAGGCCCAGGCGCTGCTGCTCGCCGAGCGACAGCATCCGGTTCCAATGGCCTTCCTCGTTGAGCCGTTCGGCGAGGTCGGGCAGGCCGACGGCGATCACCGCGTCCCGGATCCGGGTTGCCTGGAATGCGCCGGGCGCAGCGGGATAGATCACGGCGTCGCCGAGCGCGCCGACCGGGAAATAGGGGCGTTGCGGCAGCGTCATGAGCTTGGCCTGCGCGGGGATGGCGATGGTGCCGGTGCCGAACGGCCAGATGCCGGCGATGGCGCGGAACAGCGTCGACTTGCCGGCGCCAGACGGCCCTGTCACGAGCACGCGCTCGGGCGCCTGGATGGCGAAGCCGTCGGCGGCGACCAGCGGCGTACCGTTGGGGAGATACACGCAGAGCTTCTCGAGGTCGATATTGCGGCTGCCGCCCACCGTCTTGAGCTCGACCGTCGCCTCATGCGCCGGCAGGTTTGCCGCGCTCTCGACCGACATCTCGAAGCCGTCGAGACGAGCAACGATCGCGCGCCATTCCGCCAGTGCCCGGTAGGCCGTCACGAAGAACGACAGGGCGCCCTGGACGCTGGAGAAGGCCGACGCCGTCTGCATCATGTCGCCGAGCTGGATCTTCTTGGCGAAGAAGGCCGGTGCCACCAGCACGTAGGGAAAGATCACGGCAGCCTGCTGATAGCTTGCGGTGAACATCGTGAGGCGCTTGGTCCGGCTCATGATCGCGTACCAGTTACCGATCACGAAGCCGAAGCGATCGAGCAGGCGACTGCGTTCGGCGCCTTCGCCCTTGAGCAGCGCGATCTGCTCCGAGTTCTCGCGGACGCGGACGAGGTTGAAGCGGAAGTCCGCTTCATAGCGCTGCTGCTCGAAATTGAGGTTGACCAGCGGGCGGCCGATCCAGTGGGTCAGCGCGGTGCCGAAGATCGCGTAGATCAGCGCGCCCCAGCACAGATAGCCGGGGATCATGAAGTCGGTGCCGAACAGGTGCAGCGGCGCGGCGTTGGAGAGTCCCCAGAGGATGAGCGCAAAGGAGAACAGCGTCACGATCGAGGAGAGCAGGCCGAGCCCGATGGTCAGGGTCTGCTCGACGAAGTTCTTGACGTCCTCGGTGATGCGCTGGTCCGGGTTGTCGGCCGCGTCGCCCTTGAGCTGCATGCGGTAGTGCGTGGCGCCGTTGAGCCATTCGCCGAGATAATGCCTGGTCAGCCAATTCCGCCAGCGGATCTGGAGCCACTGATTCAGGTACAGCTTGTAGACCGCCAGCGCGATATAGGTGAAGGCGAGGGCGATGAAGATCCAGATCTGCGTGACGAAGGAGTCCCAGTCGCTGGCCTGGAGCGCGCTGTAGAACCGGTTCTGCCACTGGTTCACCAGCACGTCGATCGCGACCAGCGCCAGCTCGATCGCGATCACGGCGCCGAGCAGGCCGCGGCCGGCCCATTTGTCCTCCGACCGGAAATAGGGGGCGGCGATTCGCCAGACGGTCGCGAGCGTGGCGCGGATGTTGTTCACAGAGCTCTGTCTCCTCGAGGGGATGGGCACAAATGCCTGAAGCCAAAGGCTTGCGGCAAAGGCAGAAATGGGCGCGCTCAGACTAGAAATGGGCGCACTTAGACTAAAGTCGCAAGTTCTGCAATTTGCGTTGGCTTGTCGCCGCTTGCAACCCTAGCATGGGCTTTAGCGGCGCGGGGTGGGGGCCTCCAGGATTTCGCGAGCTTGTGAGCAGGCGGGAACCGTCGCATTCGCGAGGAATTCGCATCCAACTCGGGGGTTATCGCTTCCAACGCCAAGCAGGTCCGGCTGTCCACGCGGGCCGCCTGCCACACACATGCGTGGGGGAGGAAGACCATGTGGAATCAAATCTATGATCCGCTGCACAGCCCCGTGCTGTCGACCATTGCGGCGGCGGTGCCTGTCGTCACGCTGCTGGTCCTGATCGCGAGCGGTCGCGTGAAGGCGCATATCGCAGCCATCATCGCCGTGATCGTGACCAACCTGATCACGATCTTCGTCTTCACCATGCCGGCCAACATGTCGATCCGCGCCTCGGTGCTCGGCATCGTCACCGGCTTCTTCCCGATCGGCTGGATCGTTCTCAACGTCATCTTCCTCTACCAGGTGACGGTCGCGACCGGCCGCTTCGAATTGCTCAAGCGCGCGGTCGGCGGCGTCACCGAGGACCGGCGGCTGCAATTGCTGCTGATCGCGTTCTCGTTCGGCGCCTTCTTCGAGGGCGCGTCCGGCTTCGGCACGCCGGTCGCGATCACCGGCGCCGTGCTGATCGGCCTCGGCTTCTCGCCGCTCGCGGCCTCCGGCCTGTCGCTGATCGCCAACACCGCGCCGGTCGCCTATGGCGCGCTGGGTACGCCGATCCAGGGCCTTGCCTCGGTCACCGGGCTCGATCCCTACATCCTCGGTGCGATGGTCGGACGGCAATTGCCGTTCTTCTCGCTGATCGTGCCGTTCTGGGTGGTGTGGGCGTTCGCGGGCTGGAAGGGCATGAAGGACGTCTGGCCGGCGATCCTGGTCACCGGCGTGTCGTTCGCGATCCCGCAATTCGTGATCTCGAACTTCATCAATCCCTGGATCGTCGACATCGGCGCGTCGCTGATCTCGATGGGCGCGCTGATCCTGTTCCTGAAGGTGTGGCAGCCCAGGCAGCTCTGGCTGTCGCCGGCGCTGCGCGGACATGATGAATCGGCGGCGACGATGGCCACCGCAAAGCCGCTCGACAAGACGCCGCTGACGCAGAGCGAGATGTGGAGCGCGCTGCTGCCGTGGATCATCGTCTGCATCGTGATGCTGATCTGGGGCAATGGTGCATTCAAGACCTGGGCGAACTCGATCTTCGTCTGGAACTATCCGGTGCCCGAACTGCACCAGATGATCAACAAGATGCCGCCGGTCGCACCGGCGCCGACCAAGGAAACTGCGGTGTTCGGCTTCACCTATCTGTCGTTCACCGGCACCGGCATGCTGATCGCGGCGATCATCTCCGGCTTCCTGATGGGCGTCGGTCCCGGACGGTTGCTGACCGAGTACGGCCGCACCATCCGCCTGTGCGCGATCTCGCTGATCACGATCTCGGCGATGCTCGCGATCGGCACGCTGACGCGGCTGTCCGGCGTCGACGCCACGCTCGGTCTCGCCTTCGCCGCGACCGGCGTGCTCTATCCCTTCTTCGGCACGCTGCTCGGCTGGCTGGGTGTGGCGCTGACCGGATCGGATACGTCGTCGAACATTTTGTTCGGCAACCTCCAGAAGATCACGTCCCAGCAGCTCGGCCTGTCGCCGATCCTGATGGCGGCGGCGAATTCATCGGGTGGCGTGATGGGCAAGATGATCGACGCGCAGTCGATCGTCGTCGCCTCCACGGCGACGAATTGGTACGGCCACGAGGGCACCATCCTGCGCTTCGTGTTCTGGCACTCGATCGTGCTGGCCTGTCTCGTCGGCGTGCTCGTGACGTTGCAGGCCTATGTCTGGCCGTTCACGGCGCTGGTCCTGCACTAGCAGGCCACGCTTCGACGCAAATCCCCGCGAGGTTCGCCCTCACGGGGATTTTGCGTCCGTACCCGGCGAACCTTCTCAATGACGCCATCGTCTTATAGAAGGTGCGGCAAATCAGGTCGGTCGAGAGGTTTCATGGTTTCGATCAAGCAGATCGTATGTGTGACGGTTGCAATGCTCGCGGTGTCAACGCTCGCGCGCGCCGAGGAGGGTTTTCCGTTCGGCACCGAGATGACGCTGGAGGCGCTGCCGCAGCCCGGCTCGAAGCGGATCCCGAACATCGAGATCGGCGACAATGGCGAGGTCGTGCTCGAGCTCTGGTGCAAGGGCGGCAAGGGCCAGTTCTCCGTCGCCGGCAACACCGTGATCTTCGTGCCCGGCCAGATCCAGGACCGTTCCTGCCCGCCGGCGCGGGCGCAGGCCGACGACGATCTCGTCACAGCGCTGAGCAGTGTCGAGACCTGGAAGCGCCAAGGTGACGTGCTGACGCTGATCGGCCCCAAGCCGCTGCGCTTTCGCTCGACCGGGAATTAGCTTTCGCTCTCGTGTCCCGGACAAGGCGTAGCGCGCAAGCGCTGCGCCGCAGAGCCGGGACCCAGTTCTGTCCACGATCGCGCTTGTCGTTTCTGGGCCCCGGCTCTGCAGCGCATCACTGACGTGCTGCGCTGCGTCCGGAGCGCGAGAGCCTATTTCCACACCGACTTGTCGGCGTCCCAGCGCTGGCCCCTCAGCTCCTTGGCGAGCGCCTCGATCGAGCCGTTGTCGTCGGGCTGATTGCCTTCCTCGTCGGCCGAAGCTTCGTCCGAGAGATTGAGCTTGGCGCCGCTGCTCTCATCCGCGGTCGTGGTCGCGGGGCTGCCGATCCACAGCATCAGCTTGTCGGTGCTGCCGGGCTTGTCCGGCGAGATCAGTCCTGCGACTTCGATCGTGTCGGTGAGATCGAGCGCCGGGAAATCCTGGTTCGGCCGCTTGAACACCAGCTTGAGCTTGCCGGTCGCGGGGTTGAAGTTTTGCGAGACCGGCTTCGCCGCGAGCGTCTTGCTCAGCACGCCCGCCACCGCGCTTGCGAGCTTGTCGCGGCTGATCTTGTCGCCGTCGCGCCAGTCGGCGGCGGCAAAGCGGATGGTGCGGTCCATCTCGGTCATACCAGCGGTCCAGCCTGCGGCGGTGACGCCCGGCATCGCCTTGAACTTGGCGAGCAGCGCGGCCGCGCGCTCCGGATCGACCGACATGTTGATGGTCTGCTCGCCGGCGCGCAGCGCGTCGCAGCCGACCGACAGGCTCGCCAGCGTCACCTCGACCTCCTGGCCCTTCAGGCTCTTCAGGAACTCGGTCGCCGCATCCAGCTTGACCTTGACCGCGATCGCCTCCGGCGAGACGTCGGTGAAATCCTTCGGCTGCGCCGTGATGCCGTCGTCGGAGGTCTGGTTGTCCTGGAACTCCTTCTCGCTGAGATCGGAATTGTCGGGCGAGGTGACCTCGGTGACGGTCTGGCCGATGCTGATCTGGCCGCGGAATTCGAACGTGTCGCCGGACTGCTTGCGCAGCAGCTTCACGCTGACGGGCGACTTCTCGCCGAGGCTCTGCGTCGTGCCGGTCAGGTTCTGGCCGGCGACCTGGAGGTTGACGACGAAGCGGTCCTTGCGGTCGGAATTCTTCGCGACGGGATAGCAGACGTCGAGCACGGCCGCCGTGACCGTCTTGCCCTGGCGCGTCTCCTTCAGGATCACGTCGGCATTGCCGTCCATCAGCCCGTCGATCGAGGTGAAATAGCGCGTCTCGGTGCCGCCGGGCGCCGCCGCCTTCGGCGACAATTTCATCTGGGCGGATGCGACTTCGGGCGAGACGACGAGAAGTGCCGCCAAAAGGGCAGTCGAACAAACCAGAAGCGCACGCATTGTGAAGTCCTCGCGCAATCGAATCGGCCGCCACCGTAGTTGGTTTTGGCCGTCGGTTGAATTGCAAAGCGTCCGGGACGATGGGCAAAAAAGAAGGCCGCCCGGAGGCGGCCTTCGCAATGCTGTGATGGAACGGACGGCTTAGAAGCCACCCATGCCGCCGCCGGCGGGCATCGCGGGCGGAGCGTCCTTCTTCGGCAGCTCGGCGACCATGGCTTCGGTGGTCACCAGCAGGCCGGACACGGAGGCGGCGTCCTGCAGCGCGGTGCGCACCACCTTGGCGGGATCGATGATGCCCTTCTCGACCATGTCGACATAGTCCTCGTTCTGGGCGTCGAAGCCGAAGGTCTCGGACTTGTTCTCCAGGATCTTGCCGACCACGATCGAGCCTTCCACGCCGGCGTTCTCGGAGATCTGGCGGATCGGGGCTTCCAGCGCCTTCAGCACGATGTTGATGCCGGCCTGGACGTCGGCATTGGCGTTGGTGAGACGGCCGACCGCCTTCTTGGCGCGGAGCAGCGCGACGCCGCCGCCGGGGACGATGCCTTCCTGCACCGCGGCGCGGGTGGCGTTGAGCGCGTCCTCGACGCGATCCTTCTTCTCCTTGACCTCGATCTCGGTCGCGCCGCCGACGCGGATCACCGCGACGCCGCCGGCGAGCTTGGCGAGGCGCTCCTGGAGCTTCTCGCGGTCGTAGTCCGAGGTGGTCTCCTCGATCTGGGCCTTGATCTGGCCGACGCGGGCCTCGATCTCCGGCTTCTTGCCGGCGCCCTTGACGATCGTGGTGTTCTCCTTGTCGATCACGACCTTGCCGGCACGACCGAGCATCTTCACTGTGACGTTCTCGAGTTTCATGCCGAGGTCTTCGGAGATCAGCTGGCCGCCGGTCAGGATCGCGAGGTCTTCCAGCATGGCCTTGCGGCGGTCACCGAAGCCGGGCGCCTTGACGGCGGCGACCTTGAGGCCGCCACGCAGGCGGTTCACGACCAGGGTGGCCAGCGCCTCGCCCTCGACGTCCTCGGCGATGATGACGAGCGGCTTGCCCGACTGCACCACGGCTTCGAGCACCGGCAGCATGGCCTGCAGGCCCGACAGCTTCTTCTCGTGCAGGAGGATGTAGGCGTCCTCGAGCTCGGCGGTCATCTTCTCGGCATTGGTGACGAAGTAGGGCGACAGATAGCCGCGGTCGAACTTCATGCCCTCGACGATGTCCACCTCGGTGTCGAGCGACTTGTTCTCCTCGACGGTGATGACGCCCTCGTTGCCGACCTTCTGCATCGCCTGGGCGATCATCTTGCCGATCGCGGCATCGCCATTGGCCGAGATGGTGCCGACCTGGGCGACCTCGGAGGAGGCGGCAACCGGCTTGGCGCGCTTCTCGATGTCCTTGATGACGGCGGCAACCGCGCTGTCGATACCGCGCTTGAGATCCATCGGGTTCATGCCGGCGGCAACCGCCTTGGCGCCTTCGCGCACGATAGCCTGGGCCAGCACGGTCGCGGTGGTGGTGCCGTCGCCGGCGAGGTCGTTGGTCTTGGAGGCGACCTCACGCACCATCTGGGCGCCCATGTTCTCGAACTTGTCCTCGAGCTCGATCTCCTTGGCGACGGTGACGCCGTCCTTGGTGATGCGGGGCGCGCCGAACGACTTCTCGATGACGACGTTGCGGCCCTTCGGGCCGAGCGTCACCTTGACGGCGTTGGCGAGAATGTCGACGCCGCGCAGCATGCGATCGCGCGCGTCTCCGGAAAACTTGACGTCTTTGGCAGCCATGTCTGCAATCCCTCGTGTTTCGTGATGTGTCTTGTTTCGTGCTGTATCGTGCCGCCTTCGCATCAATTCCGGGACCGGAAGGTTGACCCCGGCGGAATGATGGATGCCCGGATCGTGCGATCCGGGCATGACATTCAGCGGCCGTTCAGGCGGATGGCCTTAGGCCAGAACGCCCATGATGTCCGACTCCTTCATGATCAGGAGATCTTCGTTGTCGATCTTGACCTCGGTGCCCGACCACTTGCCGAACAGCACGCGGTCGCCGACCTTGAGGTCGATCGGGGTCAGCTTGCCGGCCTCGTCGCGGCCGCCGGGACCGACGGCGACGACCTCGCCCTGGGACGGCTTTTCCTTGGCGGTGTCCGGAATGATGATGCCGCCCTTGGTCTTTTCCTCGGCGTCGATACGTTTGACCACGACACGGTCATGCAGCGGACGAAATTTGGATTTAGCCATGACGTTTCCCTTTGGAGGCTCGCTTCGGAAGTAGCGGAAGTGGGTGGGGCGGCGCTTCCGTCCTCCCTCGTCCCGAGGATCGAACGGCGCGCTTAGCAATCGGGCTTTCCGAGTGCTAATAGTGCGCCCGGAAATATGGCTTGGCCGCGATCCTGTCAAGCAAAGGTGGTTAAGCGATTGGTGAGGCGGATATAGGATGGTGGCATTGGAAACTTGTTCGGGGCTCCGGCGTATCAAAGGACGTCATTGCTCCGGCAGCGGTTTTGCGCTTGGCTGCGGGAGGGGTGCGGCCATGGTCTTGTTCGGGGGAATGCCATGATCAGTTCAGCTCACGTGCGCACGGTTGCCAACCTGGTGGCCGCCTCATGCTTGGCGCTGCTGCTCGGCGCCTGCGGCGGCGGTATGAGCCTGCCGTCGTTCTCGTCGAATCAACCGCCGCCTGAGGCCGATACCGGCCCCGGCGGCGGGCCGGAGATGCCGGCGAGCATCCGTGCCGACGAGATCGTCGGCCGCTGGGGTCTCGCCTCGTTCCAGAACCCGGCCGACCGCCCGCGTACCGAGAAGATGGCGCGCGAGCAGTGCAAGAATCCCTACGTGATCGGCGCCGGTTCCTCCGGCGGCGTGGTGATGCACCTGGCCGACCAGGCAACGCCCCAGGAGCTCCGGCTGAAGGGCTCGCCGAGCGGCAAGAACTATATCGGGCCGGCCGGTCCGACCCCCGGCGAGCAGGACCGCGAGATCGTGTCCTTCGACGGCCGCGTCATGATCACCCGCTTCATCGACAAGGATGCCGCCACCCGCTACGGCAACATGGTCTACGTGCGCTGCGCGCCGCGGGCGTGATCGGGGCTCGGGCCTAACCGCCCGTCATTGCGAGCGAAGCGAAGCAATCCAGGCTGCCTCCGCGGAGATACTCTGGATTGCTTCGCTTCGCTCGCAATGACGAAGACAACAAAAAAAAAGCCGGCTTGCGCCGGCGTTTTGTTTTTCTCTCTCGCGCGCGTCCGTTCAGTCGAACAGCGCGTCGATGTCGTCCTGCGAGGCGTGGCCGACGTCGCCGGCGAGCTTCGGGCCATTGAGGAGCTTGTCGTCGTCGCTGCGGGTGTCGACCGGCGGCGGCACATGGGCCTTGATCGCGTCGACGCCGCCCCAGATGTCCATCATCGCATTGATGTGCTGCTCGATGAACTTCATCGTGGTCATGACCTTGCTGATGCGCTGGCCGGTCAGGTCCTGGAAGTTGCAGGCTTCGAAGATCGAGATGACGCGTTCCTGGATGTCGTCGGCGAGCCGCTTCTGCTGGTCGGCCGAGTCCACCTTGGACATCGCGCTGGCAGCCTGGTCGATCGACTCGGCCGCTTCGAGAATTTGCTGGGTCGCCTGCTCGGTGCCGCCGACCACCGCGCCGAGTTCGCCATTGACCTTGGCCATTTCGCCGCCGTCAAAACTCTTGCCGTGCAGCGTCGCGATCTCGCGCTTGGTGCGATCGATGGCGTCGTGGATCAGGTCGAGCTCGACCTTCAGCTTCTCGCACTGCTCGATCTGCGCCCGGTAGGTATCGAGCATGGTGCGCGCTTCGGAGAGCTCATGCGCCGTGGACGCGTCGATCGCCGCCATGGCCGCGCTGCCGGACAGCGGGGCAGCGGTAATGCCCTTCGCCATCTGTGCGCGGATCGCGCGCAGCTCCGCCATAATCTCGCTATGCATCGGGCCTGCCTCTTCTGTTACGTCTAGAATCGGCATCTCGCCACCGGCGATATCCTCGACACGAAAACGCTTGCGGTGAACAGCCATCAGGATACTCCCCCCACCTCACTCACGCGTCTTTGTAGGCAGAAGCAATTTAACACGAGGTTCACAGCGGGAACTGTTGTGCGGCCACGCGCGACGGCGCGCAAAGGAGCGATTAACCATGAGGCTCCGCCCTTCATCGAAAATAAACGCTGATCGCCAAATTGCCGCGCCATTCGCGACGTGGTGAATCGAAACGCCTGATACGTTTACCAAACGAAACGGAGTTTGCTCTTTATTGACCACGTCGAGGACGCGAACAGCCAGCGCGTTCGGCGGCGAATGCAACTAGACGAAACAGTACAGAGTACGTCGATGTTCAAGAAAATGTCTGTCGCGCTGCTCGGCAGCGCTTGCACCTTCGTTGTCGGCGCGAACAGCGCCAGCGCATTCGACAATACGGTGCCGAACGATCCGCCCGCGGTGCTTTATCAGCCGCAGGTGCCGGCGGCGCCGGTGCGCGTCGCCTCCAATGCCAACATGGGCGGCGGCTTCATCGAGTTCCTGTTCGGCGACGGCCCCGGCCGCGGTCCGGCCTACGCGCCGCAAGCGCCGGTCTATCAGCAGCAGCCGGGATACTACGACCAGCGCCGCCTGCCGCCGATGGGTGAGCCGCAGATGCAAGGCGGATATCAGCAGGGCGCCGGTCTCCAACAGGAGACGATCGACCCGCGGCAGCGTCCGTTCGATCCGAAATTCGAAAAACAATCTGTTGACTATAGCGGCAAGGAAAGTGCCGGCACGATCGTGGTCGATACGCCGAACAAGTTCCTCTACCTCGTCGAGGGCAACGGCCGCGCGATGCGCTACGGCATCGGCGTCGGGCGTCCGGGCTTCACCTGGTCCGGCGTCAAGTCGATCACGGCCAAGCGCGAATGGCCGGACTGGACCCCGCCGGCGGAAATGATCGCGCGCCGGCCCGACCTGCCCCGGCACATGGAGGGCGGCCCGGAAAACCCGCTCGGCGCCCGCGCGATGTATCTGGGCTCGACGCTCTACCGCATCCACGGCTCCAACGAGCCCTGGACCATCGGCACCAACGTCTCCTCCGGCTGCATCCGCATGCGCAACGAGGACGTCATCGACCTCTACGGCCGCGTCAATGTCGGCACCAAGGTCGTGGTGATGTGAGCCCCGAGCAAGCAGCTTGAAATGAAAACGGCCGCCTCCCGGGCGGCCGTTTTGTTTGGTGCGCTGATCAAGCAGCCTCAGGCGTAATCGCTGCCGCCATCGTCGTCGCCGCCGAAATCGCTGTCGTCGGCCATGTCCGTGTTGCCGTCGTCGCGATCGTCGTCGTAGTTCTGGTCGTTGTCGCGGTCGTTCGAGGCCTGGTCGAAGTAGCCCTGGCGGGAATCGCGGTTGGAGCCGATGTCGTTGAGGCCGGCGTCGCGCGCCAGCGAGCCGCCGGATTGATCGCCGCTACCGCCCCAAGGGCTTCCGCCCGCGCTGCCGCCACCGCGCTCCTCGATGATCGTGGTGTCGCCAAAGCCCTGCTGGTGCGATCCGCCCATCATGCCGCGGATGCTGGAGAGCAGCAGGGAGCCGCCGACGACACCGGCCGCGGCTGCCGCCGCCGTGCCGAGGAACGAGCCGCCGCCACCGCCGACCGGCGGGGCGCCATAACCCTGACCCGGGGCGCCATAACCTTGGCCGGGGGCCTGACCCGGGCCTTGGCCGTAAGGCTGTCCGTATTGCGGCTGGCCGTAACCCGGCTGCGCCTGCTGCATCGCCTGGCCGCTGTTCCAGACCGGCCGGGAGTCACGCTGCGGCACGTTCGGAACCGAGCCGCGCGAGGGGCTCCCGCCGAACAAGGTGTCGCGCATGGTGTCGAGGAAGCCGCCGGACGGCGCCTGCTCGGGGGCATGGGCCGCCGCTTCCAGCTCCTGGATGCGGTTATGGGCGCGCTTCAGCGCCTCGTCCTGCAGCAGCGTGGTCTGCACCAGCGCGTAGACGGCGCCGGGGGCCTTGCGCAGCCCGTCGGAGATCGCGGCGATCGCGTCGGGATCGCGCTGTGCATTTTCCAGTTTCGAAAGCCGGTCGAAAAGCTCGTCAACGAGCTGGCGTTCCTGCGGCGTCATGATCTGTCTCCTCTGCGCAAAACCAAGCGCGCCGAAGATGTAGGGTTCCAATGTGGCCCCAACAGTGCCGGCCGGATTAAATTTCTGTATGCGACAAGCTGCCCGAGGGCTCGCTTTTCGCCCGGGTCATCCCAGCGTCACGTTGCTGTCCACCAGCAGGCGCGGGAAGGCGTCGCCTGCGAGATAGGCGTGCTCGCGTTCGCGCACGTCCGTCATCGGGTCGAGGCCGGTGAGGATGTCGTCGACGAAGCCCGGATGGCACATCACGAGGCCGCCATCGGGGAGGCCTTCGAGGAATTGCCGCATCAGCGCGCCGAAATCGGATGCGCGCGTAAAATCATAGGCGCCGGCGAAGCCCGGATTGAAGCTGAGACCGGCGCTGCCGGCGCGGCGGCGGAATTGCGCGCTGAGAATGTCGAGCACCATGGCTTTCGGGGAAGCCAGCCGCTGCGCCAGCGGCAGGTCGCGGCCGCCCTGGCGCACCCAGGCCTGCGGCGCGCCCTCGCTGACGGCATCGACGAAGCCGTCGCGCACCTGCGGATAGAGCTGCACATGCTGATGGCCATCGACGAAATCGGGCGGGCGCCCGAATGCCTCCACGAAGGCCGCCAGTTGCGCCTTCACCTCATTGCGGACGAATTCGCGGTCCAGCCGCCGCATCAACCCTGCGCGCAGCAGCTTCGGAAACGGCATGAACATGTCGCCGTCGAGCGGACGGTAATGCATGGTGAGCGGGCGGAACGGCGCGGACAGCGTCACGTGTAATCCGACGGCGCAGCGCGGGCTTTGCTGCACCGAGGCCTGAAGCGCCTCGACCTCGCCGCGCTCGATCGCAGGGCCGACCATCATCACCGACGTCGCGTTGAGGCGACCGCGCTCGATCAGGTCACGGATGGCGCGGTTGACGCCCGGGCTGATGCCGTAATCGTCGGCGCAGAGCCAGATCCGCCGCAGGCTCGCGGCCGCGCTCATTCAGCCGCGGTCCGCTTCGAGGCGTCGTCGGCCTTGTCGGTCTCGAAATGCTTCTCGCTGTGTTCGGCGACGAAGTAGATCGGGCGCGCCTTCAGCTCGGACAGGATCTTGCCGATATATTCGCCGACGATGCCGATCATGATGAGCTGCACGCCGCCGATCGTCATCAGGCCGACCACGAGCGAGGGATAGCCGGGGACCTGCTTGCCGGTCGTGAAGACCTCCCAGAGGATCGAGAGGCCGAACAGGAAGGCGATGCCGGCGAGGATGACGCCGAGCAGGCTGGCGAAGCGCAGCGGCGCCACCGAGAACGAGGTCAGGCCCTCGATCGACAGGCCGAGCAGGCTCGCGGCGTTGAAGGTGGTGACGCCATGGGCGCGCGCCGCAGGCTCGTAATCGACGCGGATCTGGCGGAAGCCGATCCAGCTCGCGAGGCCCTTGAAGAAGCGGTTGCGCTCCGGCAATTGCCGCAGCGCCGTCACCGCGCGCGGCGACAGCAGGCGGAAGTCGCCGGCGTCTTCCGGAATCTTCTGGCGGGCGCCCCAATTGATCAGCGCGTAGAAGCCGTGCACGGCGACCCGGCGCAGGAAGGTCTCGTTGTCGCGATGCGCCTTGGCGGTATAGACAACGTCATAGCCGTCATCGATCCAGTGCCGCACCAGTTGCTCGATCAGCGCCGGCGGATGCTGGCCGTCGCCGTCCATGAACATCACGGCGCCGAGCCGGGCATGGTCGAGGCCGGCCATCAGCGCAGCTTCCTTGCCGAAATTGCGCGACAGCGACACCACCTGGACGTCGATCGCATCGGCCGGCAGCGAGCGCGCAATCGACAGCGTCGCGTCCTTGCTGCCGTCGTCGACATAGACGACCTCGCAAGACAGCCGGTAGCGCTCCCGCAAGGTCCTGGCGAGATCGCAGATGCGCTGGTGCAGCGCGGCGAGGCCCTTCGCCTCGTTGTAGACGGGGACAACAATCGACAGCCCCTTCGCGGCGGCGCTCGCCGCGGTGGTCGTCAGGCCGGAAACGTCAGAGCCCAGCGTCATCGATCAAGGTTCCAGAGGGCGTTCAAGGTCATCTCAACAGCATATGGTAGCTGCCGTTTGCTGTCGCTACGCTGAACAAGACTGCTCAGCAAACTTGGGCTCACCGCCGCAGGAACGCCTCGAGCTTGGCGAACAGCGGGTTCTCCCGGTCGAACACGTAGTCCAGCGACACCACCGAGACGGTCTCGGCGCCGTGCTCGCGCAGGAAGCTCGCCAGCGCATAGAGCTGCCCCGGCGGGCAGTGCAGCGTGAGCATGCCCGACGAGGTCGGCCCGCCGAACGGGGCTTCGACGCCGAACCGGCTATGGGCTTCGCCGAGCAGGGTGGCGTCGCACTGCCGGAAGCGGGTCCGGACCTCGCGATATTTGTTGGCGCGCGCCCGGGCTGCGATGTGATCGAGGATGATGCGCGCGGTCTCGCGCGCATGCGGCGTCCAGTCAGCATCCTTCGAGGCGACCAGATTGGCCTGGCTGCGCAGCATCACGCCGTCGTCGAGCACCCGCAGACCGTTGGCGGCCAGCGTCGCGCCCGTGGTGGTGATGTCGACGATCAGCTCGGCGCTGCCGGCCGCCGGCGCACCCTCGGTTGCGCCCGCGCTCTCGACGATGCGGTAATCGGTGATGCCGTGGCTCTGGAAGAACGTGCGCGTGAGGTTGACGAACTTGGTCGCGACCCGCATCCGCATGTGATGCTGCTCGCGGAAGCCGGTGGTGACGTCGTCGAGATCGGCCATGGTGCGGACGTCGATCCACGCCTGCGGCACCGCGACGACGACGTCGGCATAGCCGAAGCCGAGCCCCTCGATCAGCGCCACACGCTTGTCCGCGTCAGGGATGTTCTCGCGCACCAGGTCTTCGCCGGTGACGCCGAGATGGGCGAAGCCGCGCGACAGTTGCGAGGCGATCTCGCTCGCCGAGAGATAGGCGACCTCGACATTGTCGAGGCCCGCGATGGTGCCGCGATAGTCGCGGGCGCCGCCGGCCTTCGACAGCTTCAGTCCGGCACGGGCGAAGAAGGCCTCGGTGTTTTCCTGCAGGCGGCCCTTGGAGGGAACGGCCAGAACGAATGGCGCGCTCATGACTTAAGCTCCCACCTTGCGACCGATCCGGGTCAGCGTGCCCACCCAGACCGAGAAGCCGACCGCGGGGATCGGCTCGGCTGAACCGAGCTGGGTCATCAGCCCATCGTAGCGGCCGCCGGCCACCAGCGGTTCGGCGCCATTGCCGCGATGATGCAGCTCGAATTCGAAACCGGTGTAATAGTCGAGTCCGCGCCCGAACGCGGTCGAGAAGCGCGTCTGCTTCACGTCGACGCCGCGCGCGGCCATGAAGCCGACCCGGCTCTCGAACTGGTCGATGGCTGCGCTGAGGTCGAGCCTGGCATCGGTGGTGAGCGCGCGCAGCGCGGCGATTGCGTCGTCGGGATTGCCTGCGATCGACAGGAAGCGCTTGAGCACGGCGATCGCCTCGCGCGGCAGCGCGCCGCCCTTCAGCGTCGATTGCTCGAGGAAGCGGTCGGCGATTTCGGCCGTGGTGCGGCCGCCGACGTTGGTGGTGCCGGCGATCGACATCAGGTCGGTGACGAAAGCGAGCGCAGCCTTGCGGTCGGAGCCCGCCAGCGCGGCGAGCACGCCTTCATACTCGCTGCGGGTCGCGGTGGTCGCGGCCGCCAGCTTCTCCAGATCCTTTTCCAGGCTGATCTTGCGGTTGAAATCCTTGACCAGGCGGCGGCGCCAGACCGGGTAGAGGTTGAGTGCGTCGAGAAGCGCATTGAACAGCGCGACGTCGCCGGTTCGGATCTCGACATCGCTGACGCCGAAGGCCGCGGTCGCCTCCAGTGCCAGCGCCAGCATCTCGGCATCGGCCGCGGCCCGGTCCTGGCGGCCGAACGATTCGATGCCGGCCTGAAGAAACTCGCTGGCCTGGCCGCTGCGGTAACGGAACACCGGGCCGAGATAGCTGAAGCCGGCCGGCTGGCCGGCACGGCCCGAGGCAAGGTAATCGCGTGCCACGGGGATGGTCAGGTCCGGGCGCAGGCAAAGCTCCTCGCCGGAGAGGTCCGTGGTCAGATACAGGCTCTTGCGGATGTCCTCGCCCGAGAGGTCCAGGAACGGCTCGGCCGGCTGCAGGATGGCGGGCTCGGCCCTGACATAGCCGGCCTGCGCGAACGACAAGAGCAGCGTATCCGCCCAGGCGGCAGAGCCGGCAGCATTTGAGGTGGCAGTCGCGGTCATCTTCAGGGGTCCATCGTCCCGGTGGAACCGGGTAGGGCAAAGGGAGGCGAATTGGCGCAGCCCTTAGCATGGCCGGAAAACGGTTTCGACCTCCAAAGGATCAATCGCTTAATGGCAGGCCAATGCCGGATCAGGCGGGCTGGCCGCCCCAATCGCCCAGCACCGCCTGGACCAGCGCCAGCGCCGCCACCGCGGCGGTGTCGGCCCGCATGATCCGGGGGCCGAGGGCGAGCCGCAGGATTTTCGGCTGGCGCAGCAGCAGCGCCCGTTCTTCCTCGGCAAAGCCGCCTTCGGGGCCGATCAGCACATCGATCCCCTGTCCCGCCTCGCGCGCGCCTTGCAGGCTCTGGACGGGGTTTTCGACCTCGGCAGCCTCATCGCAGAAGATCAGCAGCCGGCCTGCAGGGCGCTGGCCGAGGTAGCGCTCCAGCGGCACCGGTTCGGTCACGTCCGCAATGCTGAGGATGCCGCATTGCTCGGCCGCCTCGACGACATTGGCACGCATCCGCTCGGTGTTGACCCGGGAGGCCTGGGTGAACCGGGTCAGGACCGGCTGCAGCGTGGCAGCGCCCATCTCGATTGCCTTCTGGACCATGTAGTCGAGCCGGGCATGCTTGAGCGGGGCGAAGACGTAAGCGAGGTCGGGGAGGCGGTCCTGGGGCCGGGTCTGCTGCAGGATGACGAGGCCGTCCGGCCGCTTGCGGCCTTCGATGGCGGCCTGCCACTCGCCGTCGCGGCCGTTGAAGGCCAGCACCTCGGCCCCGGCGGCCAGCCGCAGCACATTGCCGAGATAGTTGCTCTGGTCGCGGTCGAGGGCGACCCTGGCGTCCTGGGCGAGGGGGGCGTCAACGAACAGGCGGGGGGCGCGAAAATCGTGGGAGGGCATCGTTCAAAGGTCCGATTTGCCGGCGTTATTAACCTAAAGCCGCCATTTCGGGGGTAAATATTGCCAAACCGGTGCGTCGGCACGCCGCGCTCTTGCCCTATTCGACGGGTTGTTAAGGGCCGGCGGGAATCGTAAAAACGCGAACACGCTGGTTGCGCTTCAATTTGGGAAGACGCCGAACCCCGTAAGCTCCTGCCGGAGAGACTATCTTGATGATCCGTCGTTTGATGGTTCCGATCACTGCCGCTATGGTCCCCATGGGTGCCGCTGGCGCCTACGCCCAGGGATTCCCGGCGCCACTGCCGAACCAGGCTGCGAGCAGCTCGCCGTTTCCGTCCGTGAACGGTTCGGCGCCGACCGCCTCGGTCGGCTCCGCGCCGCAATCCTCGTTTCCCGTCAACGGTGCTGCGCCGCTTGGCGGCGCCGGTGCTTTCAGCGCCGCTCCACCGACGCAAGCCGGACCCGGCGAGGACTGCATGAAGGCGTTCGTGCCCCTGCGTGAAGAGGCCGAGAAGCGCGGCAAGATGATCAAGGTGGCGAGCGATCGTCATGCCACGCCGGACGAAGCCTGCAAGCTGTTCAAGAATTACAGCCAGGCCGAATTCAAGATGCTCAAATATGTCGAGACCAATTCCGCCAAATGCGGAATCCCGCCACAGGTCAGCGAGCAGCTGAAGGCCAGCCACAAGAACACCGAGGCCACGCAGGCCAAGGTCTGCAACGTTGCGCAGCAGATGCAGCAGCAGCAGGCGCGTCCGGCCGGTCCGTCGCTGAGCGAGGTGCTGGGCTCGGGCTCGGCGCCTGAAGCCAATGCCGGCAAGAAAGGCGGCAGCACCTTCGATACGCTCAACGGCAACGTCCTCACCCGATGAGTGACACATCCGCCCGCGTTGCCGACTCCACCGGCAACTGGGTCGATACGCTCGCGCCGCAATGGGCGCGGCCCTATCTGCGCCTGTCACGCTTCGATCGTCCGATCGGCTCATGGCTTCTGTTGATGCCGTGCTGGTGGTCGGCGGCGCTTGCCGCCGGCATGGCGCACGACGTCCACCGCCTCCCGCTCGTCATCGTGCTGTTCTTCATCGGCGCCTTCGTGATGCGCGGGGCAGGCTGCACCTGGAACGACATCACGGATCGCGACCTCGACGACAAGGTCGAGCGCACCCGCTCGCGGCCGCTGCCGTCGGGGCAGGTAACGACCAGACAGGCGCTGGCCTTCATGGTCGCGCAGGCGCTGATCGGTCTCGTGGTGCTGCTGCAGTTCAACCGCTTTGCGGTCCTGACCGGCATCGCTTCGCTGCTGATCGTCGCGATCTATCCCTTCATGAAGCGCGTCACCTGGTGGCCCCAGGTCTTCCTCGGCCTCGCCTTCTCCTGGGGCGCGCTGATGGGCTTTGCCGTCACCTTCGGGCGCATCGACGTCACGGCACTCGTGCTCTATGGCGGCGCGATCTCCTGGGTGATCGGCTATGACACGATCTATGCGCACCAGGACGCCGAGGACGATGCGCTGATCGGCATCAAATCCACCGCGCGCCTGTTCGGCGCGCATACGCACCAGGCGCTGATCCTGTTCTATGGGCTCGCGGTGGTGCTGATCGGCGTCGCGCTGGCGTCAGGTGATGTGCGCTGGCCGGCCTGGCTCGGGCTTGCAGCCTTCGCCGCGCATCTGGCTTCGCAGATCGTGCGCTTGCGGATCGAGGATCCCGAGCTGTGCAAGCGCCTGTTCTATTCGAACAAATATGCGGGCCTGCTGCTGTTTGCGGGATTGCTGACCGACGCGGTGATGCGGGCGGCGTAGCTCTCGTAGGGTGGGCAAAGGCGCACAGCGCCGTGCCCACGATCTTTCCGAGATTGATACAGAAATAAAAAAGGTGGGCACGCTTTCGCTCTGCCCACCCTACGGCACCTGTGCTTGTCGCTCAGTTCCGCGCGATGATCTCGCGCTCTGCACGATGAACCGGCAGCTCGCGCGCGATGCCGGTGCGGCGGCGCATCAGGAATTTCGGACGGCGGGCGCGGATCGCATTGGCGCGGCGGCGGCGCGGCGCGGGCTTGCGGGCGCCTTCGTCGAGCTGCGGCAGCGCGAACAGCTCGCTCCAGACAGCCCAGGCTTCGGCGAGCTCGTCGCCGTCGGCGCTGACCAGCAGCGGAACGGAGAGCGAGGGATCGCGATGCACGAGGACGAGGGTCTGCGCCTCGTCATTGCCGCGCAGCGCGACGCCGGTGAAATCGCTGACGCGGACGTTGATCGCCATCTGCATGCCGCGGACGGCACGGCGCAGCACGACGCGTTCGCGATGAAGCTCGATCTGCCTGGTGTATCCGTCGGCGCGCGGATCATGCGCATCGAAGCGGACAGGAAGGGAAAGAGGGTCGAGCCGCAAGCTGCGGCCCGACCCGGCGGGAGCGACCCCGCTTGTTGCTGTTTGACGCCTCACGGCTTTCGTTCTCCCCGCCGGGATTATGTTCCCGGTCGATGCGAGGACCTTAGCGCGCGGTGTCCGAAAATCGCTTAAAAAGGCTGGTTAACCCAACGTCACCGGCGGTCATGATTGACAAGAGCTTGGCGCACATGATTGACGAGACGTTGCGCGGGAGCTGCGAATCTGAGCTTTTTGACGGCTGAAAATGCTTGAAGTCCGCACCATTTGGGCACATCTGGTGTTCAGGGCCCCGATCGCCCCGAAACCTCCCGCCCCAACAGGATTTCGTTTGTGAACCCTTCACCAAGCTCGACGCTTTCGTCCAAAGCCAATCGCGACCTGTTTGATCAGTCCGCGCTGTCCGACCTTGCACAGCGGCTGGTGGAGGCGGCCAAGCGCGCGGGGGCGGATGCGGCCGATGCGGTCGCGGTGCGCGGCATCTCGCAAGGTGTCGAGGTACGCGACGGCCGTGTCGAGGAATCCGAGCGGTCCGAGGGTGACGATGTCGGCCTGCGCGTGCTGGTCGGCCAGCGTCAGGCCGTGGTCTCGACCAATGACGCCAGCGGCGATGCCGTGACCAAGCTCGCCGAGCGCGCGGTGGCGATGGCGCGCGTCGCGCCCGACGACAAATATGTCGGCCTCGCCGATCCCGCGCTGCTCGCGCGCGACTTCCCGGATCTCGATCTGCTCGATCCCGATATTCCAGCGACCAGCGAGCTCGAGCGCCGTGCGCTCGAGGCCGAGGCTGCCGCGCTTGCCGTGAAGGGCGTGTCCAAATCCGGTGGCGCTTCGGCCTCCGCCGGCATGGGCGGCATGGTGCTTGTCACCAGCACCGGTTTCCACGGCTCTTATTTGCGTTCCAGCCAGGGCATCTCGGCGACGGCGATCGTCGGCGAGGGCACCGGCATGGAGCGCGACTACGATTTCACCTCGGCGCCGCATGGGGCCGATCTGCTGTCACCTGAGGTCGTCGGCCGTTCCGCCGGTGAGCGCACCGTGGCGCGCTACAATCCGCGCAAGGTCGAGACCTGCAAGGTGCCTGTCGTGTTCGATCCGCGCGTCGCGGGCTCGCTGGTCGGCCATGTCGTCGGCGCCATCAACGGCGCCTCGATCGCGCGCAAAACCAGCTTCCTCAAGGACAAGCTCGGCCAGCAGCTCTTCGCCAAGAACATCCGCATCATCGACGATCCCTTGCGCAAGCGCGGCCTGCGCTCGCAGACCTTCGATGCCGAGGGCGTCGCGGTGAAGAAGACCGCGCTGAT
Organism: Bradyrhizobium sp. 18BD; assembly: GCF_054185225.1. Taxonomy (NCBI): domain Bacteria; kingdom Pseudomonadati; phylum Pseudomonadota; class Alphaproteobacteria; order Hyphomicrobiales; family Nitrobacteraceae; genus Bradyrhizobium; species Bradyrhizobium sp. 18BD. The sequence goes on from NZ_JAVAYL010000012.1 coordinate 215,305, forward strand.
CGACGAGGGCGTGCTGACCACCTGGCTGCTCGACTGCGCCACCGCGCGCGAGCTCGGCCTTGCCACCACCGGCCACGCCCATCGCGGCGTCTCGTCCTCGCCCTCGCCGGGGCCGTACAATCTGCATCTCGAGCCCGGCACGCCGACGCCGGCCGAGCTGATCTCCGACATCAAGCAGGGCTTTTACGTCACCGACCTGATCGGCTCCGGCGTCAACGGCGTCACCGGCGATTACAGCCGCGGCGCCTCCGGCTTCTGGATCGAGAACGGCGAGATCACCTATCCCGTCAGCGAGGTGACGATTGCGGGCCACCTGTTCGAGATCTTCAAGTCGATGCAGCCCGCCAACAATCTCGAATTCCGCTACGGCATCAATGCGCCGACGGTGCGCATCGAGGGTTTGACGCTTGGCGGACGCTGACGCGAACTCTCTCGACGAAACGATCCTGACGCGCGATGCGGCGCTGCTGAAAGACACGGTGCGGGATGCGGGCGCGCTCGCCCGCTCGATGTTCCGCACCGAGCTGAAGAAGTGGACCAAAGGCGCATCCTCGCCGGTCTCTGAAGCCGACATCGCCGTCAACGACCTGCTCGAATCGCGCCTGCGCGCGGCGACGCCCGATTATGGCTGGCTGTCGGAGGAGAGCGCCGACGATTCCACGCGGCTGTCGCGGCGGCTCGTCTGGGTGGTCGATCCCATTGACGGCACCCGCAACTATCTTAGCGGTCACGACGAATGGTGCGTCAGCGTCGCGCTGGTCGAGAATTGCGCGCCGGTGCTGGCTGCGGTGTTCGCGCCGACCAGCAATGAGTTCTTCTTCGCGGCCCGCGGCCAAGCGACGCTGCTCAATGACAGGCCGGTGCGGGTGACGTCCGGATCCAGCCTCGACTTCTCCCGCATGTCCGGCCCCAAGCCGATGGTCGAGCGGCTCAACTCGGCCGGCGGCGACATCAAGCTGCATCCGCGAATCGGTTCGCTCGCGCTGCGGCTCTGCCGGGTCGCCCACGGCGCGCTGGATGCGGCTTTTGCGGCGGGCAACAGCCATGATTGGGACCTTGCGGCGGCCGATTTGATCGTGCAGGAAGCGGGTGGTAGGATGAGCGACCTCTCCGGAGACCCCATCCTCTATAACCGCAGGGAAGTTACGCACGGGGTGCTGGTGGCAGCGGGACGCGATCGTCATGCGAGCATTGTCGCGCATTTTCGAAATCGTCCCTTGCCCTGAGCGCTTGCGTCGTGCTTGTCGACCACTGCTTTGCCGGGCAGCCCATTAGGAACCGAACCCATGCCAGATAGCGCCCCGCAGCAACTGCTTCACCTCGTCATCGGTGGCGAGCTCGTCGATCTCGAGCACAACACCTTCAAGAACCTGGATGACGTCGAGATCGTCGGCCTCTATCCGAACTATGCGACCGCGCACACCGCCTGGCGCGCCAAGGCGCAGAGCACGGTCGACAACGCGCAGATGCGCTATTTCATCGTCCATCTCCACCGGCTGCTCGACCCGAATCAAGAACCGGCGCGTTGAAAAAACTGCTTCGCAATACGCTGCGAAGCAGCTTCGTTCAGCGTGCCGTCGGGGTCCTGGCGGCCGAATATCTGCGCTTTGTCTGGCGGACCAACAAGTTCACCTTCGATCCGCCCGACGTCTATGAGATCGTCGAGCCGCAGATCCCCGGGATCTTCGCCTTCTGGCACGGCCAGCACTTCCTCACCCCCTTCATCAAGAACAAGGACTCCTACAAGGCGAGGGTCCTGATCTCCCGCCACCGCGACGGCGAGTTCAACGCCATTGCCGCCGAGCGGCTCGGCATCGGCACGATCCGCGGTTCCGGCGACCATGGCGGCGCCTTTCACCGCAAAGGCGGTGTGGGCGCCTTCAAGGAGATGGTGCGGACGCTCCAGGACGGTTGTAATGTCGCGCTGACCGCCGATGTCCCCAAGCGCTCGCGCGTGGCCGGGCTCGGCATCATCATGCTGGCACGGGAATCGGGACGGCCGATCATGCCTTTCGCGATGGCGACCAGCCGCTTCATCCGGCTCAAGAACTGGGACCGCACCACCATCAATTTGCCGTTCGGGCGGGGCGCATTGGTCGGGATCAAGGAAATCAACGTGCCGCCGGATGCCGATGCCGCCATGATGGAGGCGTTGCGGCAGGAGTTGGAAGACACGTTGAACGAGGCGACCCGCCGTGCCTATGCGCAGCTCGGCCGCCCGGGGCCCGAAGATGCCTAACGCGCTGCCGATGACGCTGCGGATGTATCAGCGCCTGGCCTCCGGCCTGGTGCCGCTGGCGCCTGTGCTGATCAAGCGGCGGCTCAAGCAGGGCAAGGAAGACCCCGCGCGCGTCGGCGAACGGCGGGGGCTTAGCCAGGACGTGCGGCCGCATGGCCCGCTGGTCTGGATCCACGGCGCCAGCGTCGGCGAGGTGCTAGCGGCCGGCGCGCTGATCGGGCGGCTGCGCGATCTGAACCTGCGCATCCTGCTCACCTCCGGCACCGTCACCTCGGCGGCCGTCGTCGCAAAGCGCTTTCCGCCCGACGTCATCCACCAATACGTGCCGTATGATTCCCCTCGCTATGTCGCGCGCTTCCTCGATCACTGGAAACCGTCGCTGGCGCTGTTCATCGAATCCGACCTGTGGCCGAACCTGATCCTGGCGGGCGCGGCGCGCCGGGTGCCGATGGTGCTGATCAACGGACGGATGTCGCCGCGCTCCTTCCCGCGCTGGCGCCGCATGTACGGCACCATCTCGGCGCTGCTGTCGCGCTTCGACATCTGCCTCGCGCAGTCGAAGACCGATGCGGAGCGCTTCTCCGCGCTCGGCGGCCGCGACGTCGTCACGACAGGCAATCTCAAGCTCGACGTGCCGGCGCCGCCGGCCGATCCCGCCAAGCTCGAACGTCTCATGGCGATGACGCGCGGGCGTCCGATCATCGTCGCGGCCTCGACCCATCCGGGCGAGGACGAGATGCTGGTTGCGGCCCATCGCAGCCTCGTCGGCTTCTTCCCGCAGCTTCTGACCGTGATCGTGCCGCGTCATCCGGATCGCGGCGCCTCGATCGCCGGCCTGATCACGGCGTCCGGCCTGAAGCCCGCCTTGCGCTCGCGCGACGAGCCGCTGGCGGCGACCACCGACATCTATGTCGCCGACACCATGGGCGAGCTCGGCCTGTTCTACCGGCTCTCGCCGATCGTGTTCATGGGCGGATCGCTGATCCACCATGGCGGCCAGAATCCGATCGAGGCGATCAAGCTCGGCGCGGCCATCGTTCACGGCCCGCACGTCTTCAACTTCGCCGATGTCTACGAGGCGCTCGATGGAAGCGGCGGCGCGCGCCAGGCGGACACGCAGGAGCTGCTGGTCAAGCAGCTCGGCCAGTTGCTCGCCGATCCTTCGTTGCGTGACAAGATGCAGCAGGCAGGTCACGGCGTCGTCGAGCAGCTCGGCGGCGCGCTGGATCGCACCATGACCGCGCTCGAGCCGTATCTGCTGCAATTGCGGATCGAGATGGGAGCCGCCAATGCGTGAGCCGGCCTTCTGGTACCGGCCGCGTTCCCCGAAGTCGCATCTCCTCACCCCATTGGGCGCGCTCTATGGCGCCATCACCGCGCGCCGCATGGTGCGCCGGGGTTTTGACGCCGGCATCCCCGTGATCTGCGTCGGCAATTACCATGTCGGCGGCGCCGGCAAGACGCCGACCGTGCTGGCGCTGACGAAGCTGCTGCGCGAGCTCGGCGAGACGCCGGTGGTGCTCAGCCGCGGCTATGGCGGGCGGTTGAAGGGCCCGGTGATGGTCGACCGCGAACGTCATACCGCAGCCGATATCGGCGACGAGCCGCTGATGATGGTGCGCGACGTGCCTGTCGCCGTCGCGCACGACCGCCTCGAAGGCGTCGCGCTGGCCAAATCGCAGGGCGCGACCGTGATCCTGATGGACGACGGTTTCCAGAACCCGCGCCTGCTGAAGGATACGTCGCTGATCGTGATCGACAGCGAGCGTGGTCTCGGCAACGGCAAGGTATTTCCGGCCGGTCCCTTGCGCGCGCCCTTGAGAGCACAGCTCGCGCGCACCGACGCGCTGGTGCTTATCGGCGACGGCCGTGCCGCCAACGATGTCGCGGCCGAGCTCGCCAAGCGCAACAAGCCCGAGCTGCGCGCGCGGCTGAAGCCGGATGCGGCTTCGCTCGCGCAGTTGTTCGGCAAGCCGGTTTTCGCCTTCGCCGGCATCGGCGATCCCGAGCGCTTCTTCCGCACCCTGCGCACCAGCGGCATCCAGGTCGCGCGCACGCGCGCCTTCGCCGATCATCACATGTTTTCGGACGACGAGATCGCCGCGCTCGGAGCGGAGGCTGGCCGCGAGCAGCTCACGCTGGTGACGACGGAAAAGGACCTTGCCCGCCTGCGCGGCCGCGCGGGCGTCCCCGACGGCATCGTGCCGTTCGCGGTCCAGCTCGAATTCGACCAGCCGGCAAGGCTGCGGCAATTGATCAGCGACCACCTCTACAAGGCGCGCGAGCGACGCTTCAGCGCACGATGATCTTGCTGCAAGCGCTGCTCCCGTACGGCACTTGAGCATGGAATTGCCGGTTGTCTGCGTCAAACACCCAAAACATTTCAAACATCTCCCGAACTAGAGAACCGAATTGCCCGCGCGCCCGCCTAAAGTTGCGGGAACATAAAGGGGCAGGCGATGAACAATGTCCGGGCAGGTTTCCTCGACTCCATCGGCAATACGCCGCTGATCCGGTTGCGGGCGGCGTCGGAGGCCACGGGCTGCGAGATCTACGGCAAGGCTGAATTCCTCAATCCCGGCGGCTCGATCAAGGATCGCGCGGCCCTTGCCATGATCGACGATGCCGAGCGACGCGGCAGGCTCAAGCCCGGCGGCGTCATCGTCGAAGGCACCGCCGGCAATGTCGGCATCGGCATCGCGCTGGTGGCGAATGCCCGCGGCTATCGCAGCGTGATCGTGATGCCTGACACGCAGAGCCAGGAGAAGAAGGACATGTTGCGGCTCTGTGGCGCCGATTTGCGCCTGGTGCCCGCCGTGCCCTATTCCAACCCCGGTCATTACGCACGTTATTCCGGCCAGCTCGCTGAAGAACTCGGCGCCTTCTGGGCCAACCAGTTCGACAACGTCGCCAATCGCGACGGCCATTATCGCACGACCGGTCCGGAGATCTGGGCGCAGACCGAGGGACGGATCGACGGCTTTACCTGCGCTGTCGGCAGCGGCGGCACCCTGGGCGGGATCGCGCGTGCGCTCAAGGAGCGCAATCCCGACGTCAAGATCGCGCTCAGCGATCCCATGGGCGCCGCTCTCTACAACTGGTTCACCAAGGGTGAGCTGACGACGGAAGGCGACTCCATCACCGAAGGGATCGGGCAGATCCGCGTGACCAGGAATCTGGAAGGCACGCCGATCGACATGGCCTATCAGATCACCGACGCGGAAGCCTTGCCCGTTCTGTTCGACCTGATCGAACATGAAGGACTGGTGCTGGGCGGCTCCAGCGCCATCAATATCGTCGGCGCCATGCGGCTCGCGCGCGACCTCGGCCCGGGCAAGACCATCGTGACCATCCTTGCGGACGGCGGACAGCGCTATCAATCAAAACTGTTCAACCCGGAATTCTTGCGCGGTAAGAATCTGCCCGTGCCGCGGTGGTTGGAATTGATCCAGATCAAAGGATTGACTTAGATCAACGAGAGACCGGCCAGGCCCTTGCACGCTTGGGTTGGTAAAAGTGACACGAAAGGCAGCGTCGCTGTGCGACGCCTGCTGCTTCGAAAGAAATCTGCTCTGACGACAATTCCACGTTCAGTCGAACGGGCTCCAGTAGCTCATCGGCCATTTCATCGGAGAGTTTCATGAAGAGCTTCGACCCGTTGCTGTTGCTGGTACTGCTCGTTATGCAATCGGCCTCGACGCAGGCCGCGGATTTGAACGGAGCATGGTCGATCGACGCCTCGGCCTGCGGCAGCATGTTCACCAAGGAAAACAACAGGATTGCGTTCAAGAAAGATGCTGATCTCCATGCCGGCGGTCTGATCGTCCAGGGACGGGAGATTTCCGGCACGCTGCAAAAATGCACCGTCAAATCGCGGCACGATGACGGGCCGAATGTGCGAGTAGTTGCGGCATGCTCGGACGGCGTCGCGATTTCAGATGTCACGTTCGAGGTGAAACACACCGGTGAGAATGAGATCACACTCAGCTCCAACGGCCCCGTGCCCATGGATATGATTTACGTTCGCTGTCCGATGTGACGTCGACGGCGTGCGAGCATCGCGGAGCGCCTGCGTGGCGCCGCCTCTGGAGGACCGGAGGACCCGCGCCGGTCGCCAAAATGACCGTGTATCTTCAGACGCTTGCGCTTCGCCCAGCCGACCGCGGTTCGCCATTCAGGCGATATTCATCGCAAGACTCCTATCGGTTCCGTACGATCAGGAGAATTCGATGAAATTGCCCTCTGCGGCTGTCGCCGCCAGCCTTGTGTGTCTGATTGTTGCGCCGGTGTTGGCGCAGACGACGCCGTCCGCCGCGCCGACCAGCACCGTGCCGGTTCCCGCGACCAAGCGGGTGACATGTCTCGCCACGACGGCAAGTCTGAAGGGGCAGGACAAACGCGACCAGATGCAGCTCTGCATGGCGCAGGCGCGGGTCGATTGCCTGAAGCAGGCGATCGACCAGAAGATTGTCGGCGAGGCGCGCAAGAGCGCGATCAAGACCTGCGTGGGCGGCGATGGTCCCGAGCCGCAATAGCAGAATGATGCCACGAACTCGCTGCAGCAGAATAGACGAAGCGGCTTGTCCGCCGAAGCTCGGAGAGCGAAGGCGGAAGCGTGCCCACGTTGCTCGTTACGATCTTCGAGAGACGGTGGGCACGGCGCTTTGCGCCTTTGCCCACTCGACGAGATCACGGCTGCTTCAGCGCACCGGGAAAGTGCCGCTGCAGCACGGCCGCGGGCGTGGCGTAGGCTTCCTGCAGATCCACGCTCCAGTACTTCAGCTCGTCGAGCGGGATCCGCGTGTCGGTGATCGCGCAGCGCACGAAAGTCCCCGGCGAGATCACGCGGAAATCGCCGTCGAGATATTGCACCTGCGCTTCGCCATGGCCGGAAGAGCCGAACTTGTTCAGCACGGTCGAAAGTCTCCGTGGAAGGCCTCTCCAAGGAAAACCCTAAAGCAAACCCTGGAGGGCACGATGTGTTGGACGCGATGTAGCATAGATAGGGTGGCTTGTCCGCCCGGTAAACCCACCGGTTTGTGATGTTTTGCAGCCGTTTCAGCGTGATAGTGCTCGATCCGGGATCGTCGGCACCCGCGCGGACCGGCTCCTCCGACGGCAGAGTCCGATGCGCCTTCGACTGATCGCCCTGTTCCTGACGCTGCTGATGTCGGCCGCGCACGCTGCGCCGGAGACTGCGCCGCATCAGGTGGAGATTCCGCTTGCGTCCGGAACCCTGCATGCGCAGCTGTTCAAGCCCGCGGGCGAGGGGCCGTTTCCGACCGTGATTGCGCTGCACGGCTGTGGCGGCCTCGGCGGCCATGCCGATCCGGTGCTGCCGCGCTACCGCGACTGGGCGGAGCGGCTGCTCAAGGCCGGCAATGCCGTGCTGCTGCCCGACAGCTACGGCTCGCGCGAACTCGGGCCGCAATGCCGCGTCAAGGAGATGCACGTCAAGGCGCGTCGCGAGCGCGTCGCCGACATCGCGGCCTCGCGCGCCTGGCTGATGAAGCAGAGCTGGGTCGCGCGCGACCGTATCAGCCTGATCGGCTGGGCCAACGGCGCCAGCGCGCTGCTTTGGGCGGTGCGTCCGCAGAGCGTGGCGCGTGACGCTGTGCCGGATTTCCGCGCCGCGATCGCGTTCTATCCGGATTGCCGGATCTCCGCCGGCCTCGGCTGGAGCACGCGCGTGCCGACGCTGGTGCTGATCGGCGCCAACGACGACGTGTCCTCGCCGCCGGCCTGCCGCCAGATGGTGGACGGCGCGCACGGCCGCAGCGCGCTCGCGCGCATCGTGGTCTATCCCGGCGCCTATCACGATTTCGACCGCGCCAACACGCCGCTGCACGCAGCCAGCACCAGCACCGATGCCGCCGCCCCCGAGCACGGCCATCTCGGCACCGATGCCGATGCGCGCGCGGAGTCGCAGCGCGAAGTCGCGGAGTGGCTGGCGCGGTAGCCCGAGCGGGGCCGCCCGAGGAACAATTTAGGCGGACAGCCCCGCATCGACCACCGCCCTGCACGGAGAATGGCCGACCGTGACGCTACGGATCGCGCGGCAAACCGGTTTCAGCGGATGTCGGTGCCTTAGTTCGACCATGATGTCGACTAAACGCATCTCACATGCGCAACCGCATCGTCCTCTTCTCCTCCGCACTGATCGTCTTCACCGTCGCGATCTTCCTGTTCGAAGCCCACGCCGGCTCGCCCATGCTCGCGCCGGAACATTGCGGCTTCTGGACCACGATCGACGCGGGATTGTCCTGCCGGTAGGGCGCGCTCCCTCCACAGCCGTCATTGCGAGCGCAGCGAAGCAATCCAGAGTCTTTCCGTTGGGGGATTCTGGATTGCTTCGTCGCAAGCGCTCCTCGCAATGACGAGGTTAGGGCTACGCCGTCTCCACACTCACTGTCATCGCCCGGCTTGACCGGGCGATCCAGCACGCCGAGGCGCCTGTGATTTACCGAGAAGCTGCGGCGTACTGGATTCCCCGCCTTCGCGGGGAATGACACTGCGGGCGGAGCGCCGCCATCGCGCTTCAGAACAAGCTGCCCTGATCGACCGGCTTGCCTGCGCGCTTCGGCGCGGGCTTCGTCTCCTGCGCGGCCTGCTTCGGCTGGGCCGGCGCACGCTTCGTCGCCGGGGCCGGGCGATCCGCGTCCGCCGTCGCACCCACGCGGCCGTCGGCGAACTCGATCTCGATCCGCGCATTCGGCCCGATGCTGTCGGCGGCGTGCACGGGATGTCCCCCGTCATCCCGCACCAGCGCAAAACCGCGCGCGAGCACGCTGCGATAGGACAGTGCGGAGAGCAGCTTGCCGCTGTTCTCGACCCGCGCATCGAACCGCTGCAGCAGCGTGACCAGCGCACGGTTGGCGCGCTCGGCCAGGCGATGGGTGCGCTCGCGCTGGCGGGCGATGGCGTTCCGCTGCGCCTGCGCATTGGAAAGCTTCGAGGCACGCAAGCGCACCTCGAGCCCGGCAAAGCGGTCGCGACGCTGCCGCAGCAGCGAGCGTGCGGACAGGCCGAGCCGTTCGCCGCAGACGGTGAGGCGATGATCGGCCTGCGAGATCTGGCCGTGCAGCACGCGCAGCGTCAGCTTCGAGCTTGCCGCGGTGAACCTGCGGAAATGCGCATGCGTATTGGCCTTGAGGCCACGGGGCAGGGAGGCGCCCGCCGAATCCAGCCGCTGCCGCGGGATCGCCAAGAGATCGCCGGCCGACGGCAGCGCGCGCGCGGCGGCGCGCAATTCATTGCGGCGGTTTTCATGGCCGCGCTGCCAACAGGCGCGGGTGCGCCGCGCGAGATCGGCGACCTCGACGAACAATTCGCTGCGCACCGGCACCGCCATCTCGGCGGCCGCCGTCGGCGTCGGCGCGCGCTTGTCGGCGACGAAGTCGATCAGCGTGATGTCGGTCTCGTGGCCGACCGCCGAGATCAGCGGGATCATGCTCTCGGCCGCGGCGCGCACCACGATCTCCTCGTTGAACGACCAGAGATCCTCCAGCGAGCCGCCGCCGCGCGCGACGATCAGCACGTCGGGCCGCGGAATCCTGCCGCCCTCGGGCAGCGCGTTGAAGCCGCGGATCGCGGCTGCGACCTGCTCGGCCGAACCTTCGCCCTGCACCTTGACCGGCCACACCAGCACGCGGCGGGGAAAGCGGTCCTCCAGCCGATGCAGGATGTCGCGGATGACCGCGCCGGTCGGCGAGGTCACCACGCCGATCACCTCCGGCAGCCACGGCAAGAGCTGCTTGCGGGCCTCGTCGAACAGGCCTTCGGCGGCGAGCTTCTTCTTGCGCTCCTCCATCAGCGCCATCAGCGCGCCGATGCCGGCCGGCTCCAGCGCCTCGATCACGATCTGGTACTTCGAGGAGCCCGGATAGGTCGTGAGCTTGCCGGTGGCGATGACCTCCAGCCCTTCCTGGGGCTTGAAGCGCATGCGGCCGTGCACGCCCTTCCAGATCACCGCCTCGATCTTGGCGCTCTCGTCCTTGAGCGCGAAATAGCAATGGCCGGAGGAGTGGGCGCCACGGAAGCCTGAGATCTCACCGCGGACCCGGACATGGCCATAGGTGTCCTCCACGGTCCGCTTCAGGGACTGCGAGAGCTCGGAGACGGTGAATTCGAACGCGTTGTTCAGTTGTTCCGCAGGCGGCATCGGCAAACGATTCGGTATTTTGGGGTCGGACCCGACGTTAAGGATTTTCGCCGCGCGGCGCCAATCCGGGAATTGAATGAAAGAGTACTCTGTAATATAGAGTTTGTTACTGACAATGGATTTGGCGGGGTTGGCCATGGCGATGCAATTGCTGCGAGGTGCTTTGGGCTTGCTGAAATGGGGGCTGTGTGCGGTCGGCGCCGTGGCGCTGCTGCTGACCGTCCTGATCGCGACGCCGCTCGAGCGGCCCGCGGAGATGCGCTCGGTCTCGGAGTCCGCCATGGGCATCGACTGGTCCATGCTGCCGCCGCTCGAGCGTTTCCAGGCCCGCGACGGCACCTGGCTCGGCTTCCGCCATTACGCGCCGAAGGGGACTCTGGATGCGGCGGAGCTAGACTTGGCAGAGCTCGACGACATCATCCACCAGCCGCTGCGCCTGAAGATCATGGCCGCGTTCAACGCGTTGCCTGCGGAGGTCGGCCTGGAATTCGCCCGCCTGAAGAAGCTTACCGGCGCCACCGACGGCAATCTCGGCGCACATATCGAGACCCTGGCCAAGGCCGGCTACGTCTCGGTGGACAAGGCCTTCGTCGGCAAGAAGCCGCAGACCACAGTGACCGCCACCAGCACCGGCCGCGGCGCCTTCGCACGGCATGTGGCGACGTTGCAGGAGATTATTGCGGGGAAGCAGGTTTAGCGCCGATCGTCATCTCAGGGCGTTGTGTAGCCGACGCTTGCTTCAGATCGCAGCGCCGATTGCTGTGCCTTCTCCCCTTCCGGGAGTCGGGATAGTAGAAAAACGTCAATAATTTCAATATAGAAGGCGAGACTGTCCCCGTCCTGTCCAATCGCGGCGACGCTCGCATTTTGGTGCCCCAATACGCATTTTGTAGGGGCTACCGCCCGGCTTAGCGAGGATCCGTAAGGGCCGGTCGAACAATGAACTTCGTGGACCACCGTAGAAGCACGGCGTTCGAGCTGCTGCGACTCAGATAAACTTGAGGTTGCCCACGGAGATTGCAGCATGGCAACTGGTCCAAGCAAGTCCCGCTACCCTCACGTCCCCGAGCGCAACCAGCGCATTTGCGCCCGCTACGACGAAGGCCGCGCCTCAGGTCTGTCGTTGACGGCCCTTGGAAAGGAGTTCGGCCTCAGTCGAGAGACCGTTCGCCTCGTCATCATCAGCCGTGACCGCGCGCGCCGACGAGCAGAGGCATTTGCGCGACGAGCAGACGCACTTGCGCCACTGAGAGAGGCGTTTGCGAAGGGCGTCGGTCGGCAAGTCAGCCCCCGGCGGTAGCATCATGGCGAAGCTGGACGAGCAACGAGTAGCCCTGTTCTATGAAAAGCTGACGGGAAAGAAACCAGATCGCGGTCACTGGGACGTGACGCGCCGCGACCTTGCGCAGAAAATCGTCTACATCGAGGAGGCGTGCGGGTCGGTTCTTGCGATCATTGACGAGATTGAGCGTGCTGCGCCGGACGACCCCGAAGCCATGGCCCAGCTTCTCGCGAATCTACGCACCGAGTTTAGGTTTCTCGACACCCTTCAGGATAACCGGGGTTTATGACCAAGATAAATCCGCTCGTTCTACTCGCGCTCGCGACGATGACCGGCGCAGCGTCGGCGCAGAGTAATTCAAACTGCTTCACTGCGGGAATGCCGCCTAGGGATATAATCTCGGCCTGCGATCAAGTTATCGCGAATGACACAGGACATGCTCAAGCTCATATTGCTCGGGGATTGGCTTGGTACGAGTTGAGAGATTACGACCGCGCGATCAGCGATTTTAGCCGAGCCATCGGCATTGATCCAAAGTATGTCAGAGCTTTTTACTACAGAGGCCTCGCTTTCGAGAAGAAGGGCAAACTCCAAGACGCCCTTGCAGATTATCGATACTTCGCACAAGTCGATCCGTCGTATCCCGATGCACAACGCGCGTTAAAGCGCGTAACAGCAGGTCCGACGAACGTCGCCGGCAAACCTGTTGCAACGGCTGCTGGGTTGGAAAATATCAGCATGGAAAAAAGCGGCGGCGTGTATGTCATTCCGGTACGCTTTAACGACATCATCACGTTGCCGGCCATAGTTGATAGCGGCGCAAGTGACGTAAGTATTCCCGCCGATATTGTTTCAACCTTGATACGCACCAAGACTATTACGGATGAGGATTTTTTGGGCGAACAAATCTATGTTCTCGCGGACGGTTCAAAGGTACCGTCCCATCGGTTTCGCATTCGGTCACTGAAAGTTGGAAATAAGACCGTCGAGAACGTAGTTGGGAGCATTGCCTCAGTGAATGCGACAATTCTCTTGGGTCAAAGTTTTTTGAGCAAGTTCAAATCGTGGTCGGTGGATAATGAGCAGCACACTCTGATCTTGAGGTGAGCTGTTAAAGCGCCAAGGCTTATGCTGCGATGTACATCACTCCTTTGCTGTTCAACGATTGGCCGCGCGGATGTCCACGACCTTGGCTGCCTTGAAGTATTACGGTGACAGTGCACTAAACCCTGTCCACTGATTGGTAGTCCAACACTGTCACCGTAAATCTTCAATTTCCCGGATGACCTATGCCATTTTTTTCCGACCAAGAACCCGTCAGCGAGACGCTTTTCAGCGACCAATCGTTGTCAACGCTCATCGACATGCAGAAAGGTCGCGCGGAGAACGTCGTCGCGGAGTACGGCAGCGATGCGCTGCTGTCGACGCCGGCCGAGGACATCGTCGAGCAGGCCTACGACGTTTGCCATCTCGAAGTCCCTGTTCTGCTGGAGGACAAGACCTTTCAGGCCGACCCGCGTGAGGTGACTCGGGAGGTGCGGGATTACGGTCGCATGATCAGCGTGCAGGGCTTCCAGTATAGGATTACGGTCCCGTTTGAGGGCCACCTCGGGCTGTTCCGCCACTCCTCCTCGTTGTCGGTCGGCGACTCGCCGCGGGCGAAGGCCAACGAGGACGGCATCACCCTCACCGCTTCGGGCTACAACCTCACCAAGGAGGAGCTGCAGGCCCACTTTAAGAAGGTCATCGACGCTATCAAGATGCGGCTCAGCGGTCAGGAGAAGGTCGTGAAGCCTTTCAACGACGCTTTGAGGCCTAAGGTCCGCAAACTCGTGGAGGAACGGAAGAAAGGCATTTTGGCGGCGCGGAGTATCGCTGAGTCTCTGGGCTATCCAATGGTGCGTGCCGGTCACGTCCCGATGACCCATGTCCCGGCGCAGATGCGACGCCGAATTAGGCCTTCACTGCCTCCTCAGACCTCGACAGCCTATTCCCCCGAGCCCGCCCTTGAAGAGGCGGAGTACCAGCACATCCTCAAGATCATCGACGACATGTCCGTGATGATGGAGCGCAGCCCCACGGCGTTTGAGCGCCTGGAGGAAGAGCACCTCAGGGATTTTTACCTCGTCGTCCTCAACGGCCACTACGAGGGCCGCGCAACGGGCGAGACCTTTAATGCCAGCGGCAAGACGGACATCCTGATCCGGGAAAACAACCGCAACGTATTCATCGCTGAATGCAAGTACTGGCACGGCCCACAGACGCTGATGGACGCCCTCGACCAGCTCCTCGGTTACCTGACGTGGCGCGACACCAAAGCCGCGCTGATCATGTTCAACCGCAACAAGAACTTCACCGCCATGGTCAAGAAGATGGTGGAGACCGCGAGCGAGCACCCGAACTGTAAACGCGATCCGGTGCAGGAAACGGAGACCCGATATCGCTACGTGTTCGCCTGCAAGGACGACCCCGCGCGGCAGATCATCTTGACCGTCATGGCTGTGAACGTCCCGAACCCGAGCGATGAATGACCTGCGATTACAGTGCACTAAACTGTGTCAACTGATGCTTTGGAATTCAGTGCACTGTCACTGTAATGGCCAAATCCGCCTTTAGCTGCGATGTCTGACTGTGGAAACCAAGAGCTTCCATAGGCCGCCATCCGCACCGATAACAAGTTCGCGGCACTTGTTGTAGTCGAGCTGCCCCAGCTCCGTGATGTGTGCGGCGGGATTTCTGTAGCCAACCGTCAGCACGTTAAGGAAGCTGGAATTACGGTGACAGTGCACTAAACATGTGAGCAATGCTTTGGGAGTTTTGTGCACTGTCGCCGTAATTTTGCGCAGTTAGGTCGCGGTGCGAGTCGCGCGCGGATCGCAAGCTGTCGGGCTGCACCTTGAAGAAGCGCCATCTCTGTTGTGGCGTTCGCCGTCTAAGAGGTGCCGCCGATTATCTTCTTGGAGCGTAAATCATCAAAAATTGCAGAAACAGAGCTTGATGCGCTGCTTCCGTTTCCGACGAAAAGTCGGCCACCCGCGCTCACCTCTCCCGACCCCACCCAGAGGTTTCTTGCGGTAGCCGGATCAACGAGGCGTGCCTTGAACACCGTTTGGCGACTGTATCTGTGCATGGGGGTTGTTGTTCCAGTCATCGTTCCGGACGTACTTCCTGCGAGGGAAACATTCGAGATATTTCCGTTGCGTGTGACAGTGCCGCTAACATCGGTCGAACCCGAATATTGGCCTTGAAAGAACGTGCCAGCGTATTCCTTGACGACGCCCGTATCCCCCACATTTATGATTAGAACTGCATCGACGCTGTTGTCGGCCAATACTTTCCGAATTTCCGCGTCAGTGTAAGTTCGCGTCGGTGGAAGGAGCGCGTAAGCATCTTCGGCCCCAATACCCCGCTTCGCCGATTCCTCAGCGATGCTCGATTGGAAACTGGAAGCCAGTGCTGTCGGCGCGACGACGTAAGCTGCTATGCGTTGTACGGGCCGCGCCGGTAAATCTCGGTCAGCGTAACCCTGCATGGCAGTAGTTATGCAGCCTGACAGCAGCATCGCGGCCAAGCAAAGCAATACGGACCCAAACCGTGCCATGTGATTTCCCCCCGTTCACGCTAGTACAGCGTTCAGGAGGGCGCCACCGAAAGTTGCGGCTTTCAGGCCGACGTGACCATCATCTCCACCGGTGCGGCGAATTCCATCAGTGGTCACGTCCCGGAATGACGGGGAATGGATGGTCACCCCCTTGAGCCCCACCCCGATTCGTGCGACCTCCGGCCCCAGCAAAACCCCTCATTTCGAGCCTTCGATGCACATTCTCCTGCTTGGTTCCGGCGGCCGCGAACATGCCCTGGCGTGGAAGATCGCAGCCTCTCCCCTGGTGACCAAATTCTGGTGCGCGCCCGGCAATGCCGGCATCGCGCGCGAGGCGGAATGCGTGGCGCTCGACGTTGCCGACCATGCCGCGGTGATCGACTTCTGCAAGACGAACGCAGTCGACCTGGTCGTGGTCGGCCCGGAGACGCCGCTTGCCGCCGGCATCGTCGACGATCTCACTGCTGCCGGCATCAAGGCGTTCGGTCCGAACAAGATCCCCGCCCAGCTCGAAAGCTCTAAGGGCTTTACCAAGGCGCTCTGCACCGAATTCGGCATTCCGACCGGCGCCTACAAGCGCTTCACCAGGCCTGAGGATGCGCGCGACTACGTCATCAGCCAGGGCGCGCCGATCGTGGTGAAGGCCGACGGGCTCGCCGCCGGCAAGGGCGTCGTCGTCGCCAAGACCGTGCGCGAGGCCGAGGACGCCATCGCCATGATGTTCGAGGGCGCCTTTGGCGAGGCCGGCGCCGAGGTCGTGATCGAGGAATTTCTGCCCGGCCGCGAGATCAGCTTTTTTGCGCTGTGCGACGGCGAGACCGCCATTCCGCTGGCCTCCGCGCAGGACCACAAGCGCGTGTTCGACCACGACGTCGGCCCGAACACCGGCGGCATGGGCGCCTATTCGCCGACACCGCTGGTGACGCCGGCAATCCACGACACGATCATGGCGAAGATCATTCTGCCGACGGTCGCCGGCATGAAGCAGCGCGGCACGCCGTTCCGCGGCATCCTCTACGCCGGCATCATGCTGACGACGCAGGGGCCAAAGCTGTTCGAGTTCAACGTCCGCTTCGGCGATCCCGAGTGCCAGGTGCTGATGCTGCGCATGATGTCGGACATCGTGCCGGCGTTCCTCGCTGCCTGCGACGGCCAGTTGAAGAATTTCGATCTGCGCTGGTATCCGGAATCAGCGCTCACCGTGGTGATGGCGGCGAAGGGCTATCCCGGCGATTATCAAAAAGGTACGCGCATCGAGGGGCTCGATGACGCCGCCAAGGTGGACACGGTGGAGATTTTCCACGCCGGAACGGTGGCGAAGGACGGCGCCATCCTCGCCAATGGCGGTCGCGTGCTCAATGTCTGCGCGCTCGGGGCGACCGTGACGGAGGCGCAGGCGCGCGCCTATCAGGCCGTCGACCGCATCAACTGGCCGGAGGGCTTCTGCCGCCGCGACATCGGCTGGCAGGCGGTGAAAGCCGAGAAGGCACGGAGCTGACTGGGTTTTTGCCGTCCGGCGCGCAATTGGTGCCGCGCCCGTCGGCACTTCAAAAATGTGCAGGCGGGGCTTGAACTTAGCTACTGTGCATGGGGTTGTTTTTCGACTTATTTGTTGGGCCCCCCTCGCGACTGACCAGACAAGGATGCCGAAGATGTCCGATCTCGCCGACCTCTACCCCGGCTTCGCCTCGGAATGGATCAACACCTCCCTCGGCCGCATCTTCGCCCGCGTCGGCGGCAGCGGCCCGCCGCTGCTGCTGCTGCACGGCTTCTCCGAGACCCATGTGATGTGGCACCGCGTGGCGCCGCAATTGGCCGACAAGTTCACGCTGATCATCGCCGACCTGCCGGGCTATGGCTGGTCCGACATGCCCGCGAGCGATGCACTGCACATCCCCTACAGCAAGCGCGCGATGGCGAAAGCGATGGTCGAGGCGATGGAGCAGCTCGGCCACGTCCACTTCGCACTGGCCGGCCACGACCGCGGCGGCCGTGTTTCCTATCGGCTGGCGCTCGATCATCCCGGCCGGCTGTCGAAGCTCGCCGTGCTCGATATCCTGCCGACCTATAATTACTGGGAGCGGATGAACCGCGCCTATGCGCTGAAGATCTATCACTGGACCTTCCTCGCCCAGCCCGCGCCGCTGCCGGAGACGCTGATCTCGGGCAATGGCGAGTTCTTCCTGCGCTTCAAGATGGCGAGCCAGACCAAGTCGAAGACGCTCGATGCGATCGATGCGCGCGCACTCGCGCACTACATCGCGCCGTTCCGCGATCCCGCCCGCGTCCACGCGATGTGCGAGGACTACCGCGCCGGTGCCTATTTCGACTACGACCTCGACAAGGCCGATTTCGAAGCCGGCAAGAAGATCACGGTGCCGATGCTCGCATTGTGGGGCAATGCCGGCGTGGCGCAGGCCGCCGCCACGCCGCTCGATACGTGGAAGCAGTGGGCGACCAATGTCGACGGCATGCCGGTGGATTCAGGCCACTTCCTCACGGAGGAGAATCCCGATGTGACCGCGAAGGCGCTGCGCGAGTTTTTCCTCGCGCCTTAGCGCCGCTCCCGGAAGAACTCCCGCAGCAGCCGGGCCGCCTCGCTCTCGCCGACGCCGGAATAGACATCCGGCGCGTGGTGGCAGGTCGGCGAGGCAAAGAACCGCACGCCGGACTCGACCGCGCCGCCCTTGGGGTCGGCCGCGCCGTAATAGAGCCGCCGGACCCTTGCAAAGGAGATCGCGCCCGCACACATGGTGCAGGGCTCCAGCGTCACGTAGAGGTCGCAGTCCACCAGGCGCTCGCTGCCGATTTTCCTGGCGGCCTCGCGCAGGGCCACCAGTTCGGCATGAGCGGTGGGGTCGTGGTCCGTCAGCGTCCGGTTACCGGCGGCGGCGATGACCTCGTAGTCCCGGACCACCACGCATCCGATCGGAACTTCGCCCGCCTTTCCGGCATTTTCGGCCGTCAGAAGCGCCAAATCCATGAAAGAGGGGGCTTTCAAGCCTCGTATCATCCGAAGAAACCTGCTAGTAGCTCCGCCTTCAGCAAGAGTGAATACCGGTTTTGCCTGAGCATGCGGCTTGGAACGAGCGCGCGCAATGCTCCCGCGCCGCCCCCTTAAGTGAGATTATTCATGCCTCGCAACAGCGACAAAGACAACGATTCCCGCGGCCGGCGAGGCCCCCCCAAGGGACCGTCGAAGGGCGGCCGCAGCGGCAAGCCGCGCGGTCCCGACAAGAAATTCGCCAAGCGCGGTTTTGAAGGCAAGAGCGAGGGGAGGGGCGACCGCGACAGCCGCCCGCCCCGCGGTGACCGCGAGAGCCGCGCGCCCCGCGAGGGTAGACCGTTCCGCCGCCGCGAGGAAGGCGATGCCCCGCGCCGCGATTTTTCCGACCGTCCCCGCTTCAAGCGCGACGACCGCGGCGGAGAGGGCCGGGGCGAGCGCAGCTTCAAGCCGCGTGGCGACCGTCCGTTCTCGGATCGCTCCTCGCGCGACGGCGAGAAGCGGCCGTTCAAGCCGCGCGGTGAGCGCCCGTCCTATGGCCGCGACGACCGTCCGCCGCGCAGCCGGGATCGCGACGATGCCCGTCCCGCCGGCCGCTCCAGCGAGCGAAAGTTCGGCGACAAGCGGCCTTATGCGCCGCGCGGCGAACGTCCGGAACGCAAGTTCGACGGCGAGCGGAAGTTTTCACGCGGTGGCGAGCGGGGCGACTCCAAGCCGTGGCAGAAGCGCGACGACCGCCCGCGCGGCGATCGCCCGCGCAAGTCCTTCGACAAGGATTTCGGCGGCCGCGATCGCGGCGAGGACAAGCCCTGGCAGAAGCGCGATGACCGCCGTGACGGTGGCCGTGGCGGCGAGGACCGTCCGCGCTTCCAGCGGCGCCGCGACGAGGGGGGTGACGACCGCCCGCGTTTCTCGCGCCCGCGCGAAGAGCGCTCCGGTGACGACCGTCCGCGGTTCAATCGCTCGCGCGAGGGCCGGCCTGAGGGACGCAGGGACTGGCAGGAGCATCCGCGCAGCGAGGGCCGTTTCGGCGATCGCCCGCGCCGCGACAACGAGGACGACAGCAGGATCTTCGAGAAGCGTCCGGCGTTCGGCGGCCGCGGCGCCTATCGCGACCGCGATCGCGATTTCGAGGGACGGCCGCGTCGCGACGAGGCGCCGAAGCCGAAGAAGACCGGCGAGCGCATCGCCAAGGCGCTGGCACGTGCAGGGCTTGCCTCGCGCCGCGACGCCGAGGAGATGGTCACGCAGGGCCGCGTCACCGTCAACGGCCGCGTCATCAACTCGCCGGCGCTTGACATCACCAAGAACGACGTCGTCCTGGTCGACGGCAAGCCGTTGCCGGAGCGCGAGCGCACGCGGCTATTCCTCTATCACAAGCCGCGCGGGCTGATGACCACGCATGACGATCCCGAGGGTCGCCCGACCGTGTTCGACAATCTCCCCGAAGGCCTGCCGCGCCTGATCAGCGTCGGCCGGCTCGACTTCAACACCGAGGGCCTGCTGCTGCTCACCAATGACGGCGGCCTCGCGCGCACGCTCGAGCTGCCCGACACCGGCTGGCTGCGCCGCTATCGCGTTCGCGCCCATGGTGACGTCACCCAGGCGCAGCTCGACGAGCTCAAGAGCGGCATCGAGGTCGAGGGCGTGAAATACGGTCCGATCGAGGCGTCGCTGGAGCGCGACCAGGGCGCCAATGTCTGGCTGGTGTTCGCGATCCGCGAAGGCAAGAACCGCGAGGTGCGCAACGTCTGCGCCCATCTCGGCCTCGAGGTGAACCGGCTGATCCGCGTGTCCTACGGCCCGTTCCAGCTCGGCGAGATTCCCGAAGGCCAGGTCGACGAGATCCGCTCGCGCGTGTTGCGTGAGCAGCTCGGCGACAAGGTGATCGAGAAGTCGGGCGCCGAGTTCGACGTGCCCTCGAAGGCTTCGCGCGTCGACGACGCGCCGAGCGAAAAGAAACCCGCGAGCAAACGCGCGGTGATCAACGACCGCAAGGGCCGCCGCGTGCTGGTGCAGCGCACCGGCAGCGAGGAGGCCCGCGAGCGCAACGAGATGGAGGCGAACGGCTACGGCCCGCCGCGCCGTCCCAAGCGCGGCTATCACGGCAAGCGCGATCTGACGCCGCGGGAGGAGTGAGGTGGAGTGCGGTTCGTCACTCGGCTCTTTCTCGTTCCCTCCCCCCTTGCGGGGGAGGGTTAGGGAGGGGGGTACCACACGCGAGGTCTGTGCACGTGGCACCCCCTTCCCCAACCCCTCCCCGCAAGGGGGAGGAGAGCTCATCGTTTGCGTGGCCGCGGGACGGGCAATGTAATGCGCGTCGTCGGCGGCAGGTTGAAGGGGCGCAATCTCGCCTCACCGTCCTCGCGCGACATCCGCCCGACGGCGGACCGCTTGCGCGAGTCCCTGTTCAACATCCTCGTGCACGCTTACGACGATCCGATCGAGGACGCGCGCGTGCTCGATCTCTTCGCCGGTACCGGCGCGCTCGGCATCGAGGCGTCGTCACGCGGCGCGAAGTTCACGCTGTTCGTGGACAATGGTGCGGAAGCGCGCGCGTTGCTGCGCAACAATGTGGAATCGCTGGGCCTCGGCGGCGTCACAAAAGTCTATCGCCGCGATGCGACCGACCTTGGCTCCGCACATCCGGTCGAGCCGTTCTCGCTGGTGTTCCTCGATCCGCCCTATGGCAAGGGCTTTGCGGAGAAGGCGCTCGCGTCCTTGCGGGATGGCGGCTGGCTGACGCCGGGTGCGCTGCTGGTGGTGGAAGAGGCGAAGGCCGCACAGTTCGTGACGCCGGAAGGGTACGAGGAGCTGGAGCGGCGGGCGTATGACGATACGGAGTTCGTGTTTCTGCGTAGGGCGGATTAGCGAAGCTTAATCCGCCATCGTCTCTCTCCGCGGATACAAAACGGCGGGTTACGCTACGCTAACCCGCCCTACGAAGATCACCGCCGCCCGAACAGCTTCTCCACATCGCTCAGCTTCAGTTCGACATAGGTCGGCCGGCCGTGATTGCACTGGCCGGAGTTCGGCGTCTCCTCCATCTCGCGGAGCAGGGCGTTCATCTCCTCCGGTCGCAGCCGGCGGCCGGCGCGCACCGAGCCGTGGCAGGCCATGGTGGCGGCGACGTGCATCAGGCGGCGTTCCAGCGGCAGCGCCTCGTCCCATTCGGCCATATGCTCGGAGAGATCGCGCAGCAGCCCGCCCGCGTTGGTCTTGCCGAGCAGCGACGGCGTCTCGCGCACCGCGACGGCGCCGGGGCCGAAGGATTCGATCGCGAGGCCGAACGAGGCCAGTTCCTCGCTGCGCTCCAGCAAGCGTTCCACTGTCGCCTCGTCCATCTCGACGATCTCGGGGATCAACAGGATCTGCCGCTGCACACCGTTCTCGGCGAGTGACGCCTTGAGCCGCTCATAGACGATGCGCTCATGCGCGGCGTGCTGGTCGACGATGATCAGGCCGTCGCGGGTCTGCGAGACGATATAGGTCTCGTGGATCTGCGTGCGCGCCGCGCCGAGCGGGCGGTCGACGAGGTCCGCGACCGGCTGCGTCTCGAACCGCACGTCCGCGCTGGGTGCGCCGACGTCGAAGGCCGCCTGCGCGCGCTCGGCGAAAGCGGGGGCGGCGGAGCCCTCGAATGACGGCATCGGCGCGACCGGAGCCGACGGCGAGGCGCGCCAGTCCCAGCTTGCCGGACGCGGCGGCGTGAAGGCTGGCCGGAACGATGACAGGGCGCTCTCGCCGCTATTGGCGGCGGTGCGGCGGCCCTCGCGCGCAAGGCCTTCCTTCAAGCCGTGCACGATCAGCGCACGGACGAGGCCGGCATTGCGGAAGCGCACCTCGGTCTTGGCCGGATGCACGTTGGCGTCGACCTCGCGCGGATCGAGGGTCACGAACAGCGCGAGCACCGGGTGACGGTCGCGCGGCAGATAGTCGGCATAGGCCCCGCGCACCGCGCCGAGGATCAGCTTGTCGCGGACGGGCCGGCCGTTGACGAAGAGATATTGCCCGAGCGCGTTGGCTTTGGTCAGCGCGGGGGCTGCGGCATAGCCGGAGACGACGACGCCCTCGCGCTCGGCATGGACCTCGAAGGCATGGCTGCGGAACTCCGCGCCGAGGATGTCGCCGAGCCGCGTCAGCCGGCCGGCAGCACCGGGCAGCGCGGCGGCCCAGGTCACCGGTGCGCGCTCTTCGCCCGCCAGCGTGAAGGCGACGTCCGGCCGTGCCATGGCGAGGCGCCGCACCACCTCGCGGATCGCCTCCGCCTCGGTGCGGTCGGTCTTCAAAAACTTCAGCCGCGCCGGTGTTGCATAGAAGAGGTCGTTGACCTCGACGCGGGTGCCGTGCGCCAGTGCCGCCGGCATGATCTCGGACTTCTCGCCGCCCTCGACATTGAGCGCCCAGGCGTGCGGTTCGCTGGCATGGCGCGTGGTGATGGACAGACGCGCGACCGAGCCGATCGAGGGCAGCGCCTCGCCGCGGAACCCGAGGGTGCGGATCTGGAGCAGATCCTCGTCGTCGAGCTTTGAGGTCGCATGGCGTTCGACCGCGAGCGCGAGGTCTTTTGCGGTCATGCCGCTACCGTCGTCGGTGATGCCGATCCGCCGGCGGCCGCCGCCATCGGTGAAGACGTCGATCCGGCTCGCGCCGGCATCGATGGCGTTCTCGACCAGTTCCTTGACCACGCTCGCCGGACGCTCGACCACCTCGCCGGCGGCGATGCGGTTGACGACCTGTTCTGGCAATTGGCGGACGGGCATGGGCTCAGACTTGGATTTGCTATCTGGATTCGCTGACGGCGCTATTCTAGGCCGTGTTGCGTCAAAAGCATGCGTTGGGCAACAGGGACGTGGCGGCCTGGGGAAGAGGGCTGTCTATCACATTGAAGACATTGGACGTTCGCGAAAATCGCGGAGGCCGGATGGAGCCATCGTCGTGATTGTGGGGTGCCGGGCAGAAGTGTAGCATCGTGAAAAAATGGCAACAGGACGGGAGGACGCCATGTGCCATCTCTTCGCGCACCAGCCCCAACGTGACTACGAATCCCAGACCCGATCCTTGCGGATCGGCGGACACTGCACCTCGATCAGGCTCGAGATGGCGTTCTGGGACACGCTGGAGGAGATCGCGGCCAAGGAGAGCATGAGCCTCGGCAAGTTCCTGACCACGCTCTACAACGAGGTGCTCGACCATCACGGCGAGGTCAACAATTTCGCCTCGCTGCTGCGCTGCTCGTGTCTGATCTATCGTTCGAGGAGCATGGTGCCGGTGCCGGATTTCAAGGCGACGGTGGCGCCGATTCTCGATGCGGCCGAGTAGCCGTCCCAACAAAACTGCGTAGCCCGGATGAAGCGCAGCGCAATCCGGGATGCGGGCGACAAGCGACAACGGCCCCGGATTACGCTTCGCTCCATCCGGGCTACGAGACTCCCTCCGCCGTCATTGCGAGGAGCGCAAGCGACGAAGCAATCCAGAGTCTTTCCGCAGGGATTTCTGGATTGCTTCGCTGCGCTCGCAATGACGGGGGGAGAGAGCCGGCCTCAAATCTCCTTCTTCTGCATCGCGCCCGCAATGTAGTCCGCCTGCCGGATCGCGAGCGCGACGATGGTCAGCGTCGGGTTGCAGGCCGCGCCGCTGGTGAACTGGCTGCCGTCGGAGACGAACAGGTTCTTGACGTCGTGGCTCTGGCCGAACTTGTTGACCACGCCATCCCGTGGCTTCTCGCTCATCCGGTTGGTGCCGAGATTGTGCGTGCTCGGATAGGGCGGGGTCGGATAGGTCACGGTGGCGCCGACGGCGTCGTAGACCGCGGCGCCCTGCTTGTAGGCGTGGGCGCGCATGGCAAGGTCGTTGGGATGATCGTCGAAATGCACGCTTGCGACTGCCTGTCCGTGCTTGTCCTTCACGACCGGATCGAGCGTGATGCGGTTGGTCTCCTGCGGCATGTCCTCGCCGACCAGCCACATGCCGGCCATCCGCGGATAGCCGTCGAGTGCCGCAGTGAACGAACGGCCCCAGGCGCCGGGATTGAGGAACGCCGCCATGAAGGGCAGGCCGATCGACAGCGTCTCCATCTCGTAACCGCCGACGAAGCCGCGCTTCGGATTGTTGGCGGCTTCGTCGCGGATGATGCCGGCCATGGTGGTGCCGCGATACATGTGCACCGACTTCTCGAATACGGCATAGACGCTGCCGGTCATGTGACGCATGTAGTTGCGGCCGACCTGGCCGCTTGAGTTGCCAAGGCCGTCGGGGAACATGCTCGAGGCGCTGTTGAGCAGCAGCCGCGGGCTTTCGATGGAGTTGCCGGCGACCGCGACGATGCGGGCCTTCTGGCGCTGCATGGCGCCGGTCTCGTCGGCATAGACGACGCCGGTGACCTTGCCGCCGGCGTCATGCTCGACCTTGACCACCATGCTGCCGGGCCGGACTTCGAGATTGCCGGTCGCTTCGCCCTTGGGGATCTCGGTGTAGAGCGTCGACCATTTCGCACCGGATTTGCAGCCCTGGAAGCAGAAGCCGATCTGCTGGCAGGAGCCGCGTCCGTCGCGCGGCTGGCTGTTGATCGCCATGTTGCCGGTGTGCACGGTCTTGTAGCCGAGCTTCTTCGCGCCGGCTTCGAGCACCTTGAAATTATTGTTGCCGGGAAGTCCGGGAATGCCGTTGGTGCGAGT
Source organism: Bradyrhizobium sp. 18BD (assembly GCF_054185225.1). NCBI lineage: Bacteria > Pseudomonadati > Pseudomonadota > Alphaproteobacteria > Hyphomicrobiales > Nitrobacteraceae > Bradyrhizobium > Bradyrhizobium sp. 18BD. The sequence continues at coordinate 240,269 of NZ_JAVAYL010000012.1, forward strand.
CACGCCCATCTTGTCCTCGGCCTTGGCGTACCACGGCTCCATTTCGGCCAGCGTGACCGGCCAGTCCAGCAGGTTAGCGCCGGGAATGTTGCCGTAGGTGCTCTTCACCTTGAACTCGTGCTCGTCGAAGCGCAGCGACGCGCCGGCCCAATGTGTCGTCGAGCCGCCGACCGCCTTGACGATCCAGGCAGGAAGGCCTGAGAAGTCCTTGGCAACGCGCCATGTGCCCGACGTGGTGCGCGCATCGTTCCAGGCGAGCTGGGAAAAGCTCTCCCACTCGTCGTTGACGAAGTCCTGGTTCTCGATGCGCGGGCCGGCTTCAAGGATCACCACCTTGACGCCCTTCTGTGCGAGCTCATTGCCCAGCGTTCCGCCGCCGGCGCCGGAGCCGACGATCACCACAACGCCAGAATCGTTCAGATCGAATTTTGCCATATGCGTTCTCCTGAACCGTTGGGTGGCTTAAGCCTTCGGCAGCCAGTCGATGTCGGCAAAGCCGCGGTTGATGTAGCCGCCGTGCTCGGCGGAGGAGCCTTCGTAGCCGAACCGCGGCCAGACCTCTTTCTGGTTGTAGAGCGAGACGATGAGGTCGCCGCGCACCTTCTGGAAGAAGTCGCTCTGCTCGATCTCCTTCAACAGCACGACGCGGTCGGCCTCCCACGGCACTTCGGCGTAAGCGACCTTGTGGCGATCGCGCGCGTTCTGGTCGAGCCGCGTGATGCCATCGCTGATCAGCGACTTGACGGCGGGGTCCTTCGCTGCCTTACCGTCCCATGGCTTGATCGCGGTGATGTAGTAGCTTTCACCGAGGACATCGTGTGGATAGATGTCGCGCGCGACCTTGAGCAGCGTCTTCATGGTCGCCGGCGACAGTGCGCTGGCATCCTCGGCCCAGGCGTCATCGATGCTGACGGATACGCTGGTCGCGACGGCGACGACCGGGACGGCGGTCGCCGCGCCCTTGAGAAAGACGCGGCGGCTGTGCTTGCTTCGACGATCGATTTCTCTCATGGCATTCCTCCGTGGATTTTTATGATTTGGATTTTTGTGTTTGATCAGCCGAAACGTCCGCCTCGCTGGATCACCTCGATCTTGTAGCCATCGGGATCGCTGACGAAGAAGAAGCGCGCCAGCGTCTTGCCGTCGTGCTTGAAGTCGCGCAGGGGCCCCGGTGCGAGCTTCTCGCGCTCGAAGCGGGCATGCTCGGCATCGAGATCCTCGACCACCACGGCGAGATGGCCGTAGCCGTCGCCGAGCACGTAGGGCTCCTTGCGATCGAAATTCACCGTCAGCTCGACCTCGAAAGGTGAGGAGGGATGACGCAGATAGATCAGGGCAAAGTCCACGAACTTCAGATGGTCGGTGACCTCGAGACCGAAGGCGCGTTTGTAGAAGTCGAGTGCGCGCGCTTCGTCGAGCACGCGGATCATGGAATGAACGGGCTTTGCCATTCAGTTCTGCTCCTTCAGATAAGTGATGATGGCGGCGCGCGTCTCAGGCTTGGCCTGCCGGTAGACCATGGTCACGCCGGGAATGACGGCTTGCGGATTGGCCAGCCAGGCGTCGAGCCTGGTGTCGTCCCAGGCGAAGTCCGCCTTCGACAGCGCCTCCGAGTATTTGAAGCCGTCGGTCTTGCCGGCGGGACGGCCGACGATCTTCACCAGCGGCGGGCCTTGCCGCATCGGTTCCGACAGGCTCAACGTGTGGCACACTGCGCATTGCTGCTTGAACAGCGAGGCGCCATCCGGCGGCTTTGCGACCGGTAACGGCATTTGCGCATCGGCAACTCGCACCACCAGCACCATCGCGGTGCACAATCCCAGCACGATCGCGCGCATCGCCAAGAATCCGCCCATCCACATCAAATTGCGCAAACACTAGGCGTCGGCAAAGATGCGGTGGTAGTAGCGGGCTGTTTCGCTTTCCGCAGAGATGCCTTGCGGCGTGCGATGTTCCGCGCTGCCTTATATGCGGAGCACAATTCCGCGAAACCGCCGTCAAATCCCTAAACGTTCACCACACCATGCGCATTGCATGACGGTCGCGCCGCTTGAAATGTCTACGCGATGCAAATGGTCCGGTGCTGACGAGCGGCGCAGCGAGCCGCCGCGCCATTCATCGCGAAAAAATCCAGGAGAAATGGATGAAGTTGGTGAAGACCTCGATGATCGCATGCGCTCTGTCGGCTCTCATTGCGACGCCCGTTCTCGCGCAAGGCGCGCCCCCGACCGCCAAGCCAGGCGGCACCGTGCAAAGCAAACCCATGCAAGGCGGCACGATGGGCAGCGGCGATGAGGAGATGAATGCGCAGCCCGGCGCGGCGGGCGAGAAGACCGGTATGAAGTCGACCAAGGGTACCCGAGGTACGGTCGGGACCACGGGCAGCGCTGTGCAGAAGGGAACGGCAGACGATACCGCGACGGGCGGTGCGGCCACGGGTAAACGTTACTAGCCAGCCGGGTAATACAACAGAACTCCGGTCGCCCCCGCGGCCGGAGTTTCTTGGCCGCGTTTGCTAGTCGTCGAAGCGGCCGCCGCGCCCGGCCTTGACGTCGCTGCGGCGTTTCTTGCCGTCGAGCCGGCGCTGCTTGGAGGCGAAGGTCGGCCGCGTCGCGCGGCGCGGCCTCGGCCGGATCATGGCTTCCGTCAGGATCTCGACGAGACGGTCGATGGCATCCTGCCGGTTACGCTCCTGGGTGCGGAAGCGCTGGGCGTGGATCACGATCACGCCGTCCTTGGTCATGCGCTGGCCGGCGATGCGGGCGAGCCGGATCGCTGCGTCCTCCGGCATTGTCAGCTTGCGCGTGTCGAAGCGCAATTGGGCCGAGGTCGAGACCTTGTTGACGTTCTGCCCGCCCGGGCCGGAGGCGCGGACAAAGCCGATCTCGATGTCGTCCTCGTCGATGACGAGATCGCGGGATATCCGCAGCATGATGGCACCATTTGTGATGTCACGACATATCGCGGAACATCCACGTTCGGCAATGGTGCATCGTGGAAACGAAAAATGGCCGGGGCGAGCCCGGCCATTTCAGAGACGTCAGCGGAGATCAGTTCGACTTCGTCGCCGGAGCCGCCGCCGGCTGAGCGGCGGCCTGCGGGGCGCGGCCGACGACGACGGTCAGGAGACCCTCGCCCCAGAGGCGCTTCGCGGCGGCCTTGGCGTCGTCGATGGTCACGGCATCGACGATGGCATTACGCTTCTCGATATAGTCGATCGGCAGCTTGTCCTGCTGATATTGCAGCAGCGCCTGCGCGAGCTTCGAGGACGTATCCAGCGCCAGCATCTGCGAGCCCTTGAGGTAGGACTTGGCCTCGTCGAGCTCCTTCTGCGTCGGGCCCTCCTCGGCGATGCGGCGCACCTCCTTGTCGATGGCATCGAAGGTGTCGCCGGCGCGGTCGGCGCGGGTGCCGGTATTGCCGATGAAGATCGCCGAGTGCTCCATCCAGAGCAGGGATTCGAACACCGAATAGGCGAGACCGCGCTTCTCGCGGACCTCGCGATAGAGCCGGGAGGACAATCCGCCACCACCCAGGATGTGGTTGACGACATAGGCGGCCATGAAGTTCGGATCGCTGCGCTTCACGCCGGGACCGCCGAAGGTGATGACGGTCTGCGGGACGTCGAGCGGCACGAAGGCGCGCTGCGGCGGCTTTGCCGCCTCGATGTCGGGCACCGGCGTCAGATTGGCCTTTGCGGGCAGGCTCCCAAAGGTGTGGTCGAGCAGCTTACCGAGGGTGGCGGGATCGACGTCACCGACCACCGCGATCTTCAGCCCGTCCTTGGCGAGGACGCGGCCGAGATAGTCCTTCATGTCGGCGACCGTGACGGTCGGCACGCTGTCCAGCGTGCCATTGGTCTGCCGGCCGTAGGGATGGTCGCCGAACGCGACCTCGAGGAATTTGCGGCTCGCCAGCGACGACGGATTGGTGGTCTCGCGGCGCAGGCCCGAGATCACCTGCGAGCGGATGCGCTCGACGTCGGCGGCATCGAAATGCGGCGAGGTCAGCGCGCTCCTGAGCAGGTCGAAGGCCTCGTCCTTGTTGTCGCGCAGCATGCGCAGGCTGCCGCGGAAGGTGTCGCGGGTGGCGCTGAAGGACAACTCGATGGCGCGGCGGTCTAGCCGCTCGTGGAAGGTCTTGGAGTCCATGTCGCCGGAGCCCTCGTCGAGCAGGTCGCCGACGAGATTGGCGACGCCCGACTTGTCCTTGGGATCCTGCGCCGAACCGCCGGCAAAGGAATATTCCATGGCGATCAGCGGCACGGTTGCGTCCTGCACGAACCAGGCCTCGATGCCGCCGGGGGAGACCAGGCGCTGGATCTTGGCCGCGGCCTGCGACGGCGAGACCGTCGCGAGCGCGAGTGCCGCGCCGGTAGCGAGAGAGAAGGCAACGCGTCGAAGGAAGGGATAGGTCACGAACGCTTCTCCTCGCGCTTGGCGGCACTGGTGTCCTTGATCAGATAGCCCGTCACCGAGCGCTTCTTCTCGAGCCATTTCTGCGCGACGGCGCGAACCTGCTCGGCGGTGACCGCGCGGATGCGGTCGGGCCAGCTCCGGATGTCCTCGATCGACAGGCCCGTGGTCAGCGCGCCGCCATACCAGCGCGCCAGCACAGCCTGATTGTCCTGGGCGTAGATCGCCTCGGCGATCAGCTGGGTCTTCACGCGCTCGAGGTCTTCGGCGCGGATCGGGTTCTGCGCGATGTCGGCGATGACGCCGTCGATCACCTGCTCGACCTCGGTGAAGCTGACGCCCGGCTTCGGCGAGGCCGAGACCGCGAACTGGGTCGGGTCGAGCGAGATGCTCGAATAGCTGGCGCTGGCGGAGACCGCGAGCGGCTTGTCGACGACGAGCGCGCGGTAGAGATAGGAGTTGCTGCCGCTGCCCATCAGCTGCGCCAGCACGTCGAGGGCTGCGCTTTCACCGGCCGCGGCCGTCGTTGCGGAGGGCACGAGATAATAGCGGCGCAGGCCCGGCTGCTCGACGCGCGGGTCGGCCAGCGTGACGGTGCGCGGTGCCGCAGGCTCCGGCTCCTGCGGACGGATGCGGCGCGCCGGGATCGCGGGCTGGGCCGGGATCGCGCCGAAATTGCGCTCCACCAGCGGGCGCACGTCGGCGGCCTCGACATCGCCGGCGATCACCAGGATCGCGTTGTTGGGCGCGTAGAAGCGGCGGTAGAAGGTGAGCGCGTCCTCGCGGTCGAGCTTCTCGATCTCCTGGTGCCAGCCGATCACCGGCCGGCCGTAGGGATGGTTGAGATAGAGCGCGGCCATGATCTGCTCGTTGAGCCGCGCGTCGGGATTGTTGGCGACGCGCATGTTGTACTCTTCGAGCACGACGTCGCGCTCGGGCAGCACGTTCTCGTCCTTGAGGATCAGGCCGGTCATGCGATCGGCCTCGAACTCCATCATGGTCGGCAGCTGCTCTTTGGGCACACGCTGGTAGTAATTGGTGTAGTCGACCGAGGTCGAGGCGTTCTCGTTGCCACCGACGCGCAGCACGGTCTGGGAGAATTCACCGACCGGATGATTCGAGGTGCCCTTGAACATCAGGTGCTCGAGGAAGTGCGCGAGCCCGGATTTGCCCGGCGTCTCGTCGGCCGAGCCGACCTTATACCAGATCATCTCGGTGACGACGGGCGTGCGGTGATCCGGGATCACCACGACCTGCATGCCGTTGCTAAGCGTGAAGCTGGCGGGCGGCGCCGATGTCACCGTGGTCTGGGCGAGGGCGGCGCCTGCGGAGAGGACGCTCGTCGAAAGCAGTGCGGCAAGGAGGCAGGCCGCCGATCGGTAAGAGGACATCATCATCCTTATGAAAGGCCGAGCCCGGATGTCCGGCTCGGAGGGCACGGCATGCTACACCGTGCGGCTGAGGCTTCGCGTCACGAAGCAGAGAACTCAACGCCTAGGCAAGTTACTGATAAGCAATTTATCGGCCGCGACCGGCGGACATCTGCCGCCGGCGCCAGATTGGCGTCGTCTGTCAGGATGTCGCAGCGGACAGGAACGTTATTGTTCCTTGTCCTTGCCGGACATGATGTCGAAATAGGTCCGCCGCGACTTGTCCTCTCCGGCGCCGTAGGCATAGCTCGGCGACGGCGTCTGATAGCCCGGTGGCGGCTCGACCAGCGACTGGCGCGGCGGCTCGGTCGTGAATTGCTTGGTTTCGCCTTTGCCGTTCGTCATCATGTTCCACAGCCCGCCGGTGAAACCGAGCTGGGCGGGGCTGAGCGACGGGTTGCCGTTGGTACCCGGCTGAATCGGATCGTTGCTGGTGCGCTCGGGGGCAGCGGTCTGGCCGACCTTCATCTCCGCGGGCGTCAGCGGCCTCGCAGCCTGCCAGTTCTCCGTTTCTTTAGTGGCCTTCTTCCGCGCGGCGATCGCTTCCTTGCGGCGCTTCTCCTCGGGGTCCTTGGGCCAGTTCGGCGCATTCTTGGCCTGGGTCGCGGGAGGCGGCAGGTCGAGCTTGGGCGGCACGACGAGCGGCGAGCGCTCGCGGTACTCGATGCCGGGCTTTTCCATGCTCTTGGCGCCGATACCGGACATCAGATTGTCGATGATCTTCTCTTCGAAGGTCATCCCGTCATCATCGTCGTCGTCGCCGTCACCGGCGCGGACCGGGCCTGCCGACATGACGAGACCGATGCCGAGTGCGACAGCGGACAATTTCAACGCCCGCAAAAGCCCCTGCCGGGGGTCTCGAACCATCGAACCGCTGGTCTTCGAGCTGCGCATCACTGTACCTGTTCCATATTGTGGCAGATTGCTGCTTTGCCGCTCGCACGCGGCCAATCCTCACAAAAAGCAAGGTTCCGCCTGCCAGCCCGTATCGGCCGGGATCAGGGCGCTTTTGCGGCGGGTACCCCCAGGAAGGAATCATACAATAGGGCCGCCACCCCAGCAACGATGGCCACGTCCGCGAGGTTGAAAACGTACCAATTATAGGTCGTTCCGCCGATTTCGATGTGAAACAGGGCGAAATCGACCACCGCGCCATGAACCAGGCGGTCGATGCCGTTGCCGATGGCGCCGCCGATGATCAGCCCCAGCGCGACCGTAGCGAGCCGGGTGTGCGACCGGACCATCCAGACCGCCAGCGCGACCACCGCGATGGCCTTGACCGCCATCAGTGCGATCTGGGCGGCTTGGCCGTCGTTCTGGAGCCAGCCGAAGCTGATACCGACGTTCCAGGCCAGCCACAGGTCGAAGAACGGCGTCACCTCGACCTTGCCGCGGCGGGCAAGGTCGAACACGTTCAGCAGCCAGAGCTTTGAGGCCTGGTCGGCCACCAGCGTGACCAGGGCCGTGAAGATGCCGGCGCGGAGCGGAGTCATGGCCGGGATCAGACGCTCACGCCCAACGCCTTCCATTCGCGCAGCGCCTGAGCGTCGCGCGGGGTGACGTCGGGGTATTCGGCGTCCTCGCCGACCGTCGGCGAGATCTTCCAGGAGCGGGCGCATTTGGTGCCGACAGCCTTTTCGACCACGACCGCAACGCCAGGCACCGCATCGAGACGGAATGCATTGGCCGGCGCCTCGCCCTCACGCACCTCGTAGTTCGAGGTGATGCAGACTTCGGCCAGATCGGTGTCGAACAGAGTCGCCAGCATGTCGCGGTCGGCGACATAGATCACCGGCGAAGCCTCCAGCGACGAGCCGATGTTCTTGGCGGCACGCGCGAGCTCCAGCGCGCCGGTGACGACGCGGCGGACGTTGCGGATGGTCTCCCATTTCGCAGCGAGCCTGTCGTCGCGCAGCTTTTCGATGCCTTCGGGGAACAGGGTCAGATGCACCGACGGCTCCGCGTTGGGGCGGAACATCCGCCAGGCCTCGTCGGTGGTGAAGCTCAGGATCGGCGCGAACCACTTCAGGATGGCATCGCACAACAGGTCGATCGTGGTCAGCGCGGCCTTGCGCGCCGGCGAGGACGGCGGATCGCAATACAGTGTGTCCTTGCGGATGTCGAAGTAGAACGCCGACAGCTCCGAGTTCATGAAGGCCGCAAGGCTCGCGACCACGGTCTTGTAGTCGAACGCGGCATAGGCCTTGCGAACCGTTTCGGCATGGCCGGCCAGCTCGTGCAGCATCAAGCGCTCGAGCTCGGGCATGTCGGCATAGGCGACCTTCTCGCTCGGCTTGAAGTGATGCAGCGTGCCGAGCATCCAGCGGATCGAGTTGCGCAGCTTGCGATAGGTCTCGATGGTGTTCTTCAGGATCTCCGGGCCGATGCGCTGGTCGTCGGCATAGTCGGTGGCGCAGACCCACAGGCGCAGGATGTCCGCACCGGAATCCTTGATCACCTTCTGCGGCTCGACCGTGTTGCCGAGCGATTTCGACATCTTGCGGCCGTTCTCGTCGAGCGTGAAGCCGTGGGTCAGCACGATGTCGTAAGGCGCGCGGCCGCGCGTGCCGGCGCTTTCCAGCAGCGAGGAGTGGAACCAGCCGCGATGCTGGTCGCTGCCTTCCAGATACATCACGGTGTCGTCGCCGCCATCGATCTTGCGGACGATGTTGCCGAGCTGCGGGAAGTTCTGGCGATCTTCCAGCACGAAAGCGTGCGTGGAACCGGAATCGAACCAGACGTCGCAGATGTCGTCGACCTTCTTCCAGTCTTCGGATGCGCGTGTTCCCAGGAAGCGCTCGCGGGCGCCCTCCATGTACCAGGCGTCGGCGCCTTCCTCCATGAAGGCTTCGGTGATGCGCTGGTTGACGATCTCGTCCTGCAGGATCTCGGCCGAGCCGTCGCTCTTCTCGCGCACGAACACGGCGATCGGCACGCCCCAGGCGCGCTGGCGCGAGATCACCCAGTCCGGACGGTTGGCGATCATGCCGTTGATGCGGTTTTCGCCCGACGGCGGCACCCATTGCGTCACCGAGATCGCACGCAGCGCGCGGGCGCGCAGCGTGTCGCCCTTCTTCGCATGGCCGTCCTCGCTGATGTCCTTGTCCATCGCGATGAACCATTGCGGCGTGTTGCGGAAGATCACCGGCTTCTTCGAGCGCCACGAATGCGGATATTGGTGCTTGAGGCGGCCGCGTGCGAGCAGCTTGCCGCCCTCGATCAGCGCCTTGATCACGGCCTCGTTGGCATCGCCCTTCTCGCCCTTGTCGGTGATCACGCGCTTGCCAGTGAAGCCGGGGGCCTGTGCGGTATAGGCGCCGTTCTCGTCGACGGTGTAGGGGATCGCGGTCGAGATGCCGCGCGCTTGGAGCTCACGCGCATTCGCCATCCAGACATCGAAGTCCTCGCGGCCGTGACCGGGCGCGGTGTGCACGAAGCCGGTACCGGTGTCGTCGGTGACATGCTCGCCGGCGAGCAGCGGCACGATGAATTCATAGCCGCCGCTGAGGCCCTTCAGCGGATGGGCGCATTCGACGGCGTCCAGCGTGTCGCCGGGGATGTCGCGCACCTTCTCATAGGAAGTGACGCGCGCCTGCTTGAACACTTCGGCGGCCAGTGCATCGGCGAGGATCAGCAGATCGCCGGTCTTCGCCCAATTGTCCGCGGGCGCGTCCGTCACCTTGTAGAGGCCATAGGCGATCTTCGGCGAGAACGAGATGGCGCGGTTGCCGGGCAGCGTCCACGGCGTGGTGGTCCAGATCACGACGCTGGCGGAGGCGAGCGCGCCATGCGCGGGCGAGGTGACCGGGAATTTCACCCAGACCATGTCGGAGGTGTAGTCCTCGTATTCGACCTCGGCCTCCGCAAGCGCGGTCTTCTCGACCACGCTCCACATCACCGGCTTGGAGCCGCGATAGAGCGTGCCGTTGGCGGCGAACTTCATCAGCTCGCGCGCGATCTGCGCTTCGGCCGGGTAGGTCATGGTCTGATAGGGATGATCCCAGTCGCCGATGATGCCGAGCCGCTTGAACTCCTCGCGCTGCACGTTGATCCAGTGCGTCGCATAGGCGCGGCACTCTTTCCGGAACGCCACCATCGCGGCGGAGTCGCGGAAGTCGGGCTTCTGCTTGCCCTTCTTGCGGTAGTTCTCCTCCTCGATCTTCCATTCGATCGGCAGGCCGTGGCAGTCCCAGCCGGGCACGTAATTGGAGTCGAAGCCAAGCATCTGCTGGCTCTTGGTGACGACGTCCTTGAGGATCTTGTTCAGCGCGTGCCCGATATGGATGTTGCCGTTGGCGTAGGGCGGGCCGTCATGCAGCACGAACTTGGCGCGGCCCCGGGCTTCCTGGCGCAGCTTATCGTAGAGGCCGATGTCGTTCCAGTATTTCAGCAGTTCCGGCTCGCGCTGCGGCAGGCCGGCACGCATCGGGAATTCGGTCTGCGGCAGGTACAGGGTTTTCGAATAGTCGTTGACTTCAGACTTTTGGGACTTCTGCGGCTTTTCGGACATGAGGCTGACTGGCTCGGAAATGGCGCGGGAACGGCTGGCGATGCGGAATCGCGGGGGTGAAACGACAAAATCCCGGTCTTGCGCCGAGCCGAAGGCTCAGGCGGAAGCCGGGCCGCTAATCCCTATGATGCGCCGCGCAAACATGGGCTCTCCATAGCAGGGGGCCAGAGGAAGCGCAAAGGTCCGGCGGGCCGGCTTTCGGCCTCAATCGATCACGCCGAGCCGCGGAAACGCGTCCGGGGCGGCGGCCAGCATGGTGCGGGCGCGGGCGGAATCGTCGTCCATCTGGCGGATCAGGGCCTCCAGACTGTCGAATTTCAGCTCCTCGCGGATGAAGCCGACGAAGGCGCAATCGAGCGCCTGCCCGTAGAGGTCGCCCTTGAAGTCGAACAGGAAGATCTCCAGCAGCGGGGCGCCATTATCAAAAGTCGGGCGGCGGCCGAAGCTTGCCACCCCGTCGAGGCGCTCGGCGCCGCGGCCGACCCGCACGGCATAGATGCCGTGCTTCAGTCCGCAATTGGCGTCCAGACGGATATTGGCGGTGGGATAGCCGAGGTCGCGGCCGCGCTTCTCGCCGTGAATGACCTCGCCGGTGATGAACCACGGCGCGCCCAGCATGGTGGTGGCTTCGTCGAGCTGGCCTTCGGCGAGCGCGATCCGGATGGCGCTGGAGGACACCGGCCGCTCGTCGATATCGACATGCGGCTGGACGTCGACCTCGATGCCGAGCCGGGGTGCCTCGTTCACGAGCAGGCCCGGCGAGCCGACCCGTCCTTTGCCGAAATGGAAGTCGTAGCCGACCGCGATGCCGCTGACGCCGAGCCGCCCGATCAGGTCATGGTGAATGAAATCTTGCGCGCTGGTGCCGGCCCGCGCCTTGTCGAAGGTCATGACCACGGCGCCGGCGAGCCCGGTGCCGGCCAGCAGCCGCAGTTTGGCCGGTTCGTCCGTCAGGCGGAATTGCGGGGTGTTGGGGCTGAAGAATCGCCTCGGATGCGGCTCGAAGGTCAACGCCAGCGCAGGGCGGCCATGCGCGCGGCCCATTTCCATGGCTGCCGCGATCACCGCGCGATGGCCAAGGTGAACGCCGTCGAAATTGCCCATGGCGACCACGGCGCCCTTTAATATCGCGGAATCCGGCGTCGTATCGCGGATAACGGTAAAATGCGGGGCCATCAGGGGAATTCTCGAAGCGGCAGGACCGGTCCGGACCGTGGCTTGACCGGCCGGATGAAGTCAAGCGGCAGGGGGCGACCGGATTGAACGTGATTTCAGTCCTTCGGGGCCGTCCGCAGTTAACGCGCTGTTTAACGCCTTGGTGCTAGTCCTTGAAACGTGGAACTGCGGGGCTGGAGCCCACGGGTCCGATTGTAGCAATCCTGGGTTTGCGTTGGGGGAGTCGAGATGGCGGTTGATTTGTCGATGTCGGTTCTGGTGGTGGACGATTACAGCACCATGATCCGTATCATCAGGAATCTGCTGAAGCAGCTTGGCTTCGAGAATATCGACGATGCCAGCGACGGTTCGGCAGCGCTGAACAAGATGCGCGGCAAGAAGTACGGGCTCGTGATTTCCGATTGGAACATGGAGCCGATGACGGGTTACGACCTGCTGCGCGAAGTGCGCGCCGATCCGAACCTCGCCACCACGCCTTTCATCATGATCACGGCGGAATCGAAGACCGAGAACGTGATCGCGGCGAAGAAGGCCGGCGTGAACAACTATATCGTCAAGCCGTTCAATGCAGCGACGCTGAAGACCAAGATCGAGGCGGTCTTCCCGGACATGGCGAGCGCGTAAGCGCGCGCCTGACCGCACAACAATCTTTCCATTCGGAGCGTCATGCCCGGGCTTGTCCCGGGCATCCGCGTTTGTGGATTTGAAAAGACATCGGATCGAAAGCGACGCCGTCCTTCGGACCGCCATGCCCGGCGGTGACGACGTTGGCGGCTAAGCAATTGGTCTAAGCCCGCAGCATCTGCGCGGGCTCTGCCGTCACCACTTCAATTCGCGCATCAGCGCCTTCGGCGGGTGGCCGAACAATTCCATCACCGAATTCGGGTCGAGCTGGTCGAGGCCCTCGAACTCCTCGGCATGAATGCCGCGGGTGACGAACAGGCAGTCGATGCCGAATTCGCGCGCCCCGGTGAGGTCCGTGCGGACGGAATCGCCGATCGCCAGCACGCGTCTGCGGTCGATCTGGTGGCCCTGGCGTTCGCCGGCGAGCGCCATGGCGCGCTCGTAGATCGGCCGGTGCGGCTTGCCGTAGAAGATCACCTCGCCGCCGAGCTCGCGATAGAGCTCCGCGATCGCGCCGGCGCAATAGATCAGCCGGTCGCCGCGCTCCACCACGATGTCAGGGTTGGCGCAGACCAGCGTCAGCTTGCGCTCGCGCGCCTGCAGCATCATGCCGCGGTAGTCTTCCGCCGTCTCGGTCTCGTCGTCATAGAGACCGGTGCAGACGATGTAATCCGCCTCTTCCAGCGGCGCGGTGGTCGCAGCGAGGCCGCGATAGATCGAGTTGTCGCGCTCGGGGCCGAGCCAGAACATCTTGCTGCCGGGATGGTCGGCGACATAGAGCCGGGTCAGATCGCCCGACGAGACGATCGCGTCATAGGTCTCGTCAGCGACGCCCAGCTTGCGCAACTGCCGCTGCACCGAGTCGGCCGGGCGCGGCGCGTTGGTGATCAGGATCACCGTACCGCCACGGCTGCGATAGGTGTGCAGCGCCTCGCAGGCCTCGGGGAAAGCTTCCAGGCCGTTATGGACCACGCCCCAGATGTCGCTGAGCACGACGTCAACACCGCCCACGAGTTCGCGCAGGCTTTCGGCGAAATGCAGCGTGGTCATGATGCGCGCGGCCGATCAGATGCGGCGCGCGAGCGCCGCGTTGCCGGTGATGCGTTGGGCTGGGGGCGCTGAAGAGGTCGCGCCTGGGCTGGGCGAAGCGGAGCCATTGGATCCCTGAATGTCCTGCGCCTGGTTCGGCGAGGCCCCGCCGGTAGCAGATGCCCCCTCCGGCCGCAATGGCCGGGGCGGCGCGAACAGGAACCCCTGGCCGAACCGCACGTCATAGTCGAGCAAATCGACCACCGCGCGCTCGCCCTCGATCCGCTCAGCGATCAGGTCGATGCCGAAGCGGCCGAGCAGGTCGGAGAGGTCGGACGGGTGGATGTCCGAGGTCGAGGCCTGCCTGGGGTCGAGCAGCAGGTTGGCCGGCACCTTGATGAAGCGCACGCCACGGTCGGCGAGCTCGCGCGGCTCGATCCTGAGGTCCGTGACATGGTCGATCGAGAAGCGGAAGCCGCGCTGGGCGAGCGCGGCGAGATTCTCGGTCTCGACCGGGCCGAGATTGCGGAAGGTCGATTGCTTGAACTCCAGCACCAGCGAGGGCGCGAGCGCCCGGTTGGCTTCGAGGAAGTCGAGGCATTGCGCGAAGGTGGTGGAATTGCCGAGTGTGGAGGCCGCGACGTTGCAGAACACGCCGACATCCTTGTTGCGCACCATCAGGCGGCGCAGCACCTGCACGCAGCGCAGCATCACCATGTTGTCGATGCGTCCGATCAGCCCGGAGGCTTCCGCGATGCTGATGAACTCCTCGGCAGCAATCAGCTGGTCGCGCTCGTCGCGCACCCGCGTTACGGCTTCGTAGAACCGCACCTTGCGCTGCGGCAGCGTCACCATCGGCTGCAGGAAGATGTCGATGCGGTTCTCGTCGACGGCATTGCGCAGCGTCGCCAGCATTTGGGTCTGGTTGCGGCCGTTGGCGGTTTGAGCCGGATTGGCGCCCTGGGTCTGAACCGCCGGTGCGGGCCGCGACGGCACTGCGGGGCGCTGCGGCGCTGCGGGAAGCGGCGGCAGCGCAACCGGCCGTTCCTCGACCGCTGCGATCAGGTCGATCGGCGCCTCCAGTTCCGGACGTGCCACGGCGGCAGCCGGAGAGGGTGCCGGTGCTGCGCCGGCCAGCATGTCTTCATGGGCCGACACGGTGGTGGCGAGCTGCTTGACCAGCCCGCCGAGCTCGTTGATCTCGCCGACCACCGACTGGATGCGGTCGGAATTAGTCGAATTGGACGAGGCGATGCGCCCCTCGATCGCAGCTAACCGGCGGCCGAACTCGGCGACCTGGCGGGCGAGGTCGGCGGTGCCGCGGGAGAGGTCGGCGATCTGGCCGCCGACGTCGCTACGGTCGCGCAGCCGCATCGACACCGCGTTGTAGAGGATCAGGAAGGTCAGCGCGGTCAGCGCCACGATCGCGGATTCGGTTCCGCTGATGCCGGCGACCGAGTAGAGCACCAGCCCGAGCGAAGCCGCGACCAGAACCATGCAGATGGCGATGAAGATCGTCGAAATGCGAATCATGCCGCGCGTTACGCCTCAAAGAGCTGACAGCCTCACCCCGGGAAAACATGGGCGGCGTCCAATCCCGTCACGCCTCATGCTCCCCCAAGCCGTATCACCCTAACATCATTGTTGATTCGAGGGGATAGCGGCCTCGTTGCGGCTCATGTCAGACCGGCCCGGCGAAAGCCTTCGAGGTAGTGCTCACGGTCGGAGGCGAGCTTCACCGGCATGAACTCGGCGATCCAGGCCAACGACACGTTCGGCTGGGCACGGTGGAGCTCCTTCAGGGCCGCGCGGGCGGTCTCGGTCTGCCCAGCCATGCCGGCGGCGGCCGTCAGCACCCGGTGCGCGCCGACGAAGTCGCTGCGCTGGCGAAGCGACTCCTGGGCGAGCCGGATCGCTTCCTCGTAGTCGCCGCCGAGATAGCGGGCATAGGCGGCGATGCCGAAATAGACCGGCGCATAGGGATCGCGGGGGCTGAGGCGGATCGCCCGCCGTGCGGCTTCGTCGGCATCTCGCCAGCGGCCGCAATAGCCGAGCGCCAGGCCGTAATAGCCTTGCGCCAGCGCGAAGTTGGGATTGAGCCGCAGCGCGGTCTCGAATTCGGCCAGCGAGTCCTCGAACCGCCGCGCGAACAGGTTGACGTGGCCGAGCGCATTGTGCGCCCAAGCGTCCTCGTTATCGGCGCGGATCGCGGCTCGCGCCGCGCGCTCGGCGGCGGAGATGGCGGTCGCCATCTCCATCCAGCCCATATGCGCCGTGAACATGTAGCTGGTGCCGAGCAGGCCGAGCGCCTTGCCATAATTCGGGTCGAGCGCGATGGCCTTTTCGAGCAGAGCCTGCGCCACGACGTGATCCTGTCGCGTCACACGCCAGTAATGCGACAGCGCGCGCATCACGAGGTCCCAGGCGTCCATGCTGTCGGGCGGCTTGCGCTGGGCGCGAAAACTTTCAGCCGCATAGAGCTGCGGCTCGATCGCGGCGACGATCGCCTCGGTGATCTCGTCCTGGACGGCGAAGACGTCGGCGAGCTCGCGGTCGTAGCGCTCGGCCCAGAGATGGCTGCCGGTAGCGACGTCGTTGAGCTGGGCGGTGATGCGGACGCGGTCGCCGTCCTTGCGGACGCCGCCTTCGACGACGTAGCGCACGCCGAGCTCTTCGGCGACCTGCCGCAGATGAACCGTGCGCCCCTTGTAGATGAAGGAGGAGTTGCGCGCGATCACGAAGAACCAGCGTAGCTTCGACAGCGCGGTGATGATGTCCTCGCTGATGCCGTCGGAGAAATAGTCCTGTTCGGTCTCGCCGCTCATGTTGATGAAGGGCAGCACCGCGATCGCGGGACGGTCGGGCAGCGGTAAGCCAGCCGGTGCCGGAGCGGCTGGCTTGCCCGACGCAGCGGGCATGGCGTCCGAGGAAACTTCCGTGACCTCACCGACGAACCGCACACCCTTGCGCGCGATGGTACGGATCAGCCGCTGCTCCTCGCCATTGTCGCCGACCGCGCGGCGCGCCGCGTTGATCCGGCTCGTCATCGTCGATTCCGAGACGACGCGCCCGTTCCAGATCGCATCGAGCAGATTGTCCCGCGTCACCACGCGCTCGCGGTTGCGGACGAGATGAAGCAGCAGATCGAACACCTGGGGCTCGAGCGGGATCAATCTGTCCCCACGCCGTAATTCGCGGCGCGCGGGGTCGAGCGAAAAATCCTCAAACCGAAGCGTCACGATTCCTCCTCGCTCCCGTTCGGAAATCAAGGGCGTCTCAGCGTAAAATAACGCCGCTCTCAAGGCCAGCGATGCGTATGCGCCTTATCGTCCCGGCGTTTTCAACCCCAGGAGATTGTCCATGTCGACATCCGCCGCACTCGCGTCCGCCGTACCGGATCTTGCCGCCGTCAAGCAACGCCAGCACGGCGCCTGGTCGTCCGGCGACTATGCCGTCGTCGGTACCACCTTGCAGATCGTCGGCGAGCAGCTCTGTGAGGCACTCGACTTGCGCGCCGGCAGCAAGGTGCTGGACGTCGCCGCCGGCAACGGAAATGTGACGCTGGCCGCAGCACGGCGCTGGTGTGATGTCACATCCACCGACTACGTGCCGGCGCTGCTCAAACGCGGGCGGGAACGCGCGGCGGCGGAACATCTGATGGTCGAATTCCGCGAGGCCGATGCCGAAGCCTTGCCGTTTGCCGACGCGAGCTACGACGTCGTGGTCTCGACCTTCGGTGTGATGTTCACGCCGGACCAGGACAAGGCGGCCTCCGAGCTGGCGCGGGTCTGCAAATCCGGTGGCAAGATCGGCCTCGCCAACTGGACGCCGCAGGGCTTTATCGGCCAGCTGTTCAAGACCATCGGCAAGCACTTGCCGCCGCCCGCGGGCGTGAAGTCGCCGGCGCTGTGGGGCACGCCGGCGCGGCTCGAGGAGATGTTCGGCAGCATAGCCTCGGAGATCGTGGCCGAGCCGCGCATGTTCGTGTTCCGCTATCGCTCGCCGGAGCACTGGCTCGAGATCTTCAAGACCTTCTACGGGCCGACGCTGAAGGCGTTTGCCGCGCTCGACGAGAGCGGCAAGGCCGCGCTGAAGCGCGATCTGCTGGCGCTGCTCGGCGAGTTCAACCACGCCGATGACGGCACGATCGTCGTGCACAGCGAATATCTGGAAGCCGTCATCACCAAGCGCTGATCCGCCATCGGAATGGTCAGGCCGGCATTCGGCCTGACCATTCGCCGTCAGGACGGCGCGGCGGCGCCGACCGTGTCGGCCGCGACGGCCTCGCGGCTGCCGAGCGGCTTGGGATGGCCGGTCGTCGTATCCCGCAGGGTCTGCCGCTCGATCTCCGAGTTCAGCTCGGCGCCGAACATGATGACGATCGCCGACATCCACATCCACGTCATCAGGCCGATCGCCGCGCCGAGCGAGCCGTAGGTCGCGTTGTAATTGGCGAAGGCCGAGAGGTACCAGGACAGCAGCGACGAGCCGGCGATCCAGAGCAGGGCGGCCGTCACTGCGCCGATGCTGAGCCATTGCCAGCGCGGCGAATCGCGGCTGGGCGCGAAGCGGTAGAGGACGGCCAGTGCCGCGAGCAGGATGACGAGCAGCAGCGGCCAGCGCGCCAGCGCGACGATCAGCTTGCTCTCCGGTGCAATGCCGAGATGGTCGAGCGCGAGCGGGAAGGCGACCACGGCGCCCACCATCAGCAGGAGCGCCACGATGGCGCCGACCGTGAAGCTCAGCGAGATCAGGTTCAGCTTGATGAAGCTGCGCTTCTCGCGCTCTTCATAGGCGACGTTGAGGGCGTCGAAGATGGATTTGACGCCGGCATTGGCGCTCCAGATCGCGAGCACGAGGCCGAACAGGAAGGTGGCGCCGAGAGCCGTGTTGCCTTTCGAGACAACGCGCCCGACCTGGTCCTCGACGATCTCGAACGTGCCCTGGGGCAGCATCAGCGCCAGCGTCTGGAGATTGTCGCTGATGGTGGCGGGATCGGCGAACAGCCCGTAGGACGAGACCAGTGCGGTCACGGCGGGAAAGATCGCGAGCAGCCCGAAGAACACGACGCCGCCGGCGGTCGCGAGCAGGCGATCGTCGTCGATGCGCTTGTAGGTGCGCCAGAAGATGTCCTTCCAACCCGCCCAGGGAATTGCGAGCGGGCTCTTCGAGCGGCGGCCGTGGCCGGGCTGGATGGCGGCGCCTGCCGGGCTGGTTTCCGGTGAGTTGCCTTCCTTGTTGCGATGGTCTTGCGGTGGCCCGGCTCCGATCAGACCAGCCTCCTGGAAATAGCGTTCCGCAGTGAGGACGAAGACAGCGGTGGCGGCGACCAGCAGCCAGGAGTCGAGCTGTTCGGAGTGCCGCACACGCATCTCAGGCGTCCAATCCGTGGCTGTGGCGCCGTCGGCGCGCGGCCGTGAAGCCCAGTAATCCGATCGCGGCGAGCATCAGGCCAAGCTGCACGGGCCGGTTGGTCCGGGCCGACGAGGTACTGCCGCCATGACCGCGCTCACCGGGCGCGAGCGGCACCAGCGGGATCGTGGTCGCGACCTCCTTCACCGCCTGCTTGACCGTTCCGCGCGGAATCCGTGGCGTTGCGATGGCAACGCGCATGCGGCTGGCGAGCGGCACAATCGGCCGGGTCCGGCGATTCATCTGGGCCATGGCCGCCCCCGAGCAAACGGCGGCGAGCACCAGCAGCACGGCCGCGACGGCGCCAAGGCCCCAGAATTGTCCGTAAGCGATGGCGACCCAGCGGTAGAGCGCGATCAGGCCGACAAAGAAGGTCGCAATCAGGAACAGCGCGGCGACGGCGAACAATCCCGCCGCCACCGCATAGGAGGTCAGGCGTCCGGTGGTCTGGCTGGTGCGGTCGCGCAGGTAGGACCGGGCGGCGCGCTTGAGATGGTTGAGTTTCAGCGCCATGCCGGCGCGCAGCAATTCGCCCGATGGCGCGAGCATGCGGACATCCTCCGAGACCGAGACAAGTCGTCGGGGGATGAACGTGGCGGAATTTGACTAGTTCCGCCGGCGTGCGATTTGCGGGGGCGGATCAGCCGAGATCGGCAGCCGCGATCCAGAATACCTCGCCCTCGGAATCTTCGGTGTCCAGCCAGAGCAGCGGCAGTTCCGGAAAAGCCTCGTCGACCAGCTCGCGTCCCCGTCCGAGTTCGCAGATGAGGCCGCCATCCGGCGTGAGGTGATCTGGCGCGTCGCGCAGGATTCGGCGCACCACGTCGAGGCCGTCGGCGCCGCCGTCGAAGGCGAGTTTGGGCTCGGCCCGGCATTCCGGCGGCAAGGCTGCCATACCCTCAGCATCGACGTAAGGCGGATTGGTGATGATGAGGTCATATCGCGCGTCGCCGAGCGGAGCGAACAAATCGCCACGATGCAGCGTGATCCGCTCGTCGAGCCCGAATTCGCCGACATTGCGCGTGGCAACTTCGAGTGCACCCTTGGAGATGTCGACGGCGTCGACCGCGGCATTCGGAAAATGATGCGCCGCGAGGATCGCGAGGCATCCCGATCCGGTGCAGAGATCGAGCACGCGCTCGACGGCCGTGGGATCGTCGATCAGCGAGCCGGGTTCACCATCGCCGCCGAAATGCGACTCCAAGAGCTCACCGATGAAGGAGCGCGGAACGATGACGCGCTCGTCGACATAGAAGGGCAGGCCGCGCATGTAGATCTTGTTGACGAGAT
The DNA here is from genome assembly GCF_054185225.1 of Bradyrhizobium sp. 18BD. Classification (NCBI taxonomy): domain Bacteria; kingdom Pseudomonadati; phylum Pseudomonadota; class Alphaproteobacteria; order Hyphomicrobiales; family Nitrobacteraceae; genus Bradyrhizobium; species Bradyrhizobium sp. 18BD. The sequence continues at coordinate 260,155 of NZ_JAVAYL010000012.1, forward strand.
AGGCGGCCGGTTTGCGCGTCGTGACGCGTTGATGGATGAGATCGAGAATGGTCTTGCCTTCTGCGGCGGTGACACGCGCATGGGCAAACGTTTCGAGCTGGTCGGGATGCAGATGCAGGGCTTCGCAGACCAGGAAGGCGGCTTCCGCGACCGGATCGGTCGTGCCGTGCGCAAAGGCGAGCTTTGCTTCAACGAAGCGGCTCACCGCGTAGCGGACGAAATCGAGCAGCGTGAGCAGCTCGCCGGGGCCGACCTTGGCGAGCTTTGGCGCGGCGCGGCCGCGCACGGTCTTTTTCGAAGCTTTTGCCATCAGGATTTGGTCCAGCGAGCGGCGGCCTCGTCGTCACGGGCGTGGGCCTCGACCCAGCCGGTGCCGGTGGCGCTCTCTTCCTTCTTCCAGAACGGCGCACTGGTCTTGAGGTAATCCATCAGGAACTCGGCTGCGTGGAATGCGGCCTGGCGGTGCTGCGAGGCGGTCAGCACCAGCACGATGTTCTGCCCGGGCATGAAGCGGCCGACGCGGTGGATCACCGTGACACCATTGAGCGGCCAGCGCGAAACGGCCTCGTCGGCGTGGCGCCTGATCTCTTCCTCGGCCATGCCGGGATAATGCTCGAGCGTCAGCGCTGCGACTTTTGAGCTGTCCTCGTCCGCGCGGCAGATGCCGGAGAAGCTCACGACCGCGCCGATGTCGGTGCGGCTTTTGGTCAGGACAGCGATCTCGCGCGCGATGTCGAAATCGTCTTCCTGGATACGGATGGTGACGGAGCAGCTGGTGACAGAGGAGGTCATCGGCCTAGCCGCCGGTCATCGGCGGGAAGAATGCGATCTCGCGAGCGCCCGCGATAGCGGCGTCCGACTTGACATGGGCATGGTCGATCGCGGCGCGGATCACCTTCGGCTTCTCGAACGCATAGGCATAAGCCTCGCTCTGGCCGGACAGCCAGGCGATCAACTCTTCCACGGTACGCACGGTTGCCGGCGGCTCGATGGTCTCTTCGGCCTTGCCGACGCGTTCGCGCACCCAGGCGAAATACTTCACCTTCATCCCTCATCCTCCTTGATGAGGTGATGGATACCGGCGCGGAAATAATCGTAGCCGGTGTAAATGGTCAGGATTGCCGAGGCCCACAGCAGCGCCAGTCCGATCATCGAGACGACGGGCACCACCTCGTCGCCGGCAGGGCCTGCGAGCAGGAAACCGATCGCGACGAGCTGGACCGTGGTCTTCCACTTCGCAAGCTTGGTCACGGGCACACTGACGCGCAGCGCGGCCAGGTATTCGCGCAGGCCCGAGACCAGGATCTCGCGGCACAGGATCACGATGGCGGCCCACAGCGACCAGCCGTGGATGATACCGTCGGCGGCCAGCATCAGCAGGCACGAGGCGACCAGCAGCTTGTCGGCGATCGGATCGAGCATCCGGCCGAATGCCGATTGCTGATTCCAGATCCGCGCGTAATAGCCGTCGAGGTAGTCGGTGACCGCAGCCGCGATGAAAATGGCAACCGCGACCCAGCGCAGCCACAGCGGCTGATCCATGATCGACTGCGCATAGATGCATCCGACCACGACCGGGATCGCGGCGATCCGGCCATAGGTCAGGATGTTGGGGAGGGACATCGCGCGGCTGGTGGTCCCTCGTGTCGTGGCGATGTTCATCCGTCCTACCAATACCGCTCAAGCCTGAAGGTCAACCGTCCCGCCCCCAAATGGAGCGCGGGATGCGACGACCATATGACCGCGGTCCCCTTAGTTCACCCCGGCTGGGGATGGAAATACTCGAAAATCCTGCGGGCGCTCTCGGCGCTCACCCCCGGAACCTTGCCGAGATCGGCGATCGAGGCCCGTTCGATCTCCTTCAGGGTTCCGAAATGATGCAGCAAGGCACGTTTGCGTGACGGGCCGATGCCCGGAATCTCCTGTAAGCCGGCCTCGCGGATGTCCTTCTTGCGCAGCTTGCGGTGCGAACCGATGACGAAGCGGTGGGCCTCGTCCCGCAGCCGCTGGATGAAATAGAGCACGGGATCGCGGGGCTCCAGCTTGATCGCCTCGCGCTCGGGCATGAACAGGGTCTCGCGGCCGGCATCCCGGTCCGGCCCCTTGGCGACCGACATCAGCGACACCTGGGTCAGGCCGAGATTCGTGAAGATCTCCCGGACGGCATTGAGCTGGCCGCGGCCGCCGTCGATGATGACGAGGTCGGGCCATTGCGGGAAATCGTCGTCCTTCGCCTTGCCGGCAGCGTCCTCGGGCGGGTTGATCAGGCGCTTGAAGCGGCGCTCCAGCACCTCGCGCATCATGCCGTAGTCGTCGCCGGGCGTGAGCCCTTCGGACTTGATGTTGAACTTGCGGTACTGGTTCTTCACGAAGCCATCCGGGCCGGCGACGATCATGGCACCGACCGCATTGGTGCCCTGGATGTGGCTGTTGTCGTAGACCTCGATGCGCTTGGGCGCATGCGGCAGGCTGAGCGTCGTGGCCATGGCGTCGAGCAGGCGGCTTTGGGTTGCGGTGTCCGCGAGCTTGCGGCCGAGCGCCTCGCGCGCATTGGTCAGCGCGTGAGCGACGAGTTCCTTCTTCTCGCCGCGCTTGGGTGCGGTGACCTCGACCTTGTGGCCGGCCTTGATCGACAGCGCGTTGGCGAGCAGCTCGCTCTCCTCGATCTCGTGCGAGAGCAGGATGACCTTCGGCGGTGGCTTGTCGTCGTAGAACTGGGCGAGGAAGGAGCCCAGCACTTCCTCCGGCGTATAGGTCTTCTCGGCGCGCGGGAAATAGGCGCGGTTACCCCAGTTCTGGCCGGTGCGGAAGAAGAACACTTCGACGCAGGAGAAGCCGCCCTCCTGGTGGATGGCGAACACGTCGGCTTCCTCCACCGTGCGCGGATTGATGCCCTGCTGCGACTGGATCGCCGACAGCGCGGCGAGACGGTCGCGGTAGAGCGCCGCGCGCTCGAATTCGAGCTCGCCGGAGGCCTTCTCCATCTCGCCGGCAAGCTCCTGCTTCACCGCATGGCTCTTGCCGGACAGGAAGTCGGTCGCCTCGCGCACCAGCGTCGTATAGCCGCCGAAGTCGATCTCGCGGGTGCAGGGACCGGCACAGCGCCGGATCTGGTAGAGCAGGCACGGGCGGGTGCGGCTCTCGAAGAAGGAGTCCGTGCAGGAGCGGATCAAGAACGCGCGCTGAAGTGCGGTGATGGTGCGGTTGACGGCGCCGGCGGAGGCGAACGGGCCGAAATAGCGTCCGGGCCGCGTCTGCGCGCCGCGATGCTTCAGGATCTGCGGCGCCCAATGGTCGCCGGTGATCAGAATGTAGGGGAACGACTTGTCGTCGCGCAGCTGCACGTTGAAGCGCGGCCGCAGCTGCTTGATAAGGTTGGCCTCCAGCAGGAGCGCCTCGGTCTCGGTGTTGGTCGAGACGATCTCCACGGTCACCGTGGCCGCGATCATGCGCAGGATGCGCGCCGGCTGCGGCGCACTCTGGCGCGCATAGTTGGACAGGCGCTTTTTGACGTTCTTGGCCTTGCCGACATAGAGCACGTCGGCGTTCGCACTGAGCATGCGATAGACGCCGGGTGAGGTCGGGGCGAGGCGGACCGCGCGCTCGATCGCCTCGTGGCCGGTCGCCAGCGGCTCTTCGCCGACCGCGCCGCTCTCCTCCAGGATATCGGGCAGCAGCGCGTCGTCCTCGTCGTCGCCGCCGGCTGCCGCGGGATCGACGTCCGGCGCCGCCAGGGCTTCGGTCGGGGCGTCTGTCGTAGCAGCGCGCGGCGCCTTGCGCGCGCGATCGTCCGGATTGTCGGTGGAATCGTGAACCATGGTGCGAATTTAGGCGCTGGGGGTGCCGATTTGAAGTTCCGGCCGTGCGGCACGCACAGGATGGCGGCGGGGTTCCCGGTAACGCTTGCTTAAGCCTGTTAACAGGGCGGTAACCCGGCTTAACAGGCCTTTAACTTAAAACTCTCGATAAATCTTACGCGAAAAAGTGGTGGTTCCGTAACCCTGCGGTTTTGCCTCGCGCAGCGGCGCGGGCATCGCGGGGCGGCAGTTGCGTTGGAGTGTGTGATGAAGAGGCTCGTTGTGGGCGCAGCCGCGTTGGTTGCTGCCGGCTGGACAGCTTCGGCAGAGGCGGCCGATTTCAACTACGGCCAGCGCGCGCCCTATACCGTCAACCAGCCGCTCAACGCCTATAGCTGGGCGGGTCCGTATCTCGGCGCCAATCTCGGCTACGAATGGGGCTCGGTCAGCAACTCGCCCGTGAAGCCTTCCGGCTTCGTCGGCGGCATTCAGGCCGGCTATAATTTCCAGACCGGACCGTGGGTGTTCGGTGTCGAGGGCGATATCCAGGCCGCCGGTGCCGACGATACTTTTGCGCCGTGGAAGTTCTCGAATCCCTGGTTCGGCACTTTGCGCGGCCGCGCCGGCTACACCTTCAGCAACGTGATGGTCTACGGTACCGCGGGTCTCGCCTTCGGCGAGCTGCGCGCGCAGACCTTCGGCTGGACCGAGTCGCACACCAACGCCGGCTGGACCATCGGCGCCGGTGCGGAAGTCGGCTTCGCGCCGAACTGGAGCGCCAAGCTCGAGTATCTCTACATCGACCTGTCGACGAGCCAGTTCGCAATTACAGGCGTGTCAAACGGCTATAGCGCCAGCGTTGTGCGCGCCGGCGTGAACTATCACTTCTGATAGCGAAAGAAGAAAATACCGGACTACAGCCTCCCGGCCGCTCGCGGCCGGGATTTTTTTGCGCCAGGTGTTCTTCGCGCCAGATATTCTTGGCACCAAGTATTCTTGGCACCAAGCGTTCGCTTGAAAATGCGCTAGGAGAGGATGACTAAATTGACCGCCTTCGGTCCCTTCCCCTTCTTGTCCGGCTCGACTTCAAAAGTGATGCGCTGTCCTTCGGCAAGGTCCTTGAGTCCCGCCCGCTCCACAGCTGTAATGTGAACGAAAACATCGCGACCACCGTCATCCGGCTTGATGAAACCGTAGCCGCGCTCGCCGTTGAAAAACTTAACCGTTCCCGTCATGGCCATCGGGAAACTCCCCCTCATTGCTCCTCCGTCGCGACGCAGACTCACGTCACGACATGACCGGGCATTACGAAGCCCGGGAGCTGGCCATCCTTGGGCGGGCCTCATCGGCCCGGCCGGATCTTTCTTAGGCCTTCACTCCGCCGCAACCATTCGCGGAAGCGGAACGTAAAGCCAGTCACGGAAACAGCATAATACGGTTCGTTGCAGATTGACTACCGCTACTGCATCTTTTTCCCAAAGATGACGGAGCCTTACGTGGGGTACCTCCTACGGCTTGGGTACCTCCAATCGGAATCTGGCAGCTCCGCCTTGACCGAGCGGCATTTCCAGCTCGGGCAGGATCGTCTTGAGCTCGCTTTGCAGCGTGTAGGGTGGATTGACGATGAGAAGCCCGGTGGAGGTGAGGGCCGCACCGTCGGCTTGCGGCGCAACACTGAATTCGAGGCGGAGACACTTTCCTGGAGTCTTCGCTGCGGCTGCGGTCCGCGCCACGAGTTGCGCCAGCGTATCGGTGGCGCGCCGGCTCTTGGCGGGGTACCAGATTACATAGATACCGGTCGGCCATTTCGCGAAGGCGGTCGAGAAGGCTTCGCCCAGTCTTTCAAACTCGTCTTTCGCCTCGAAGGGAGGATCGATCAGCACGAGGCCGCGCCGTTCCTTTGGTGGCACGAAAGCCGGCACTGCCATCCAGCCGTCGAGATCGACCACGCGCGCCTGTTCGTCGCGCCGCAACACGTCGATCAGCGCCTTGCGCGCCTTCGGCTCGAGCTCGCAGGCGACGAGGCGGTCCTGCGGCCGGAGCAGGCCGCGCGCGATCAGCGGCGAGCCGGGATAAGCCTTGAGCTCGCCCTTTGGATTGAAGGCGCGGACGATGTCGAGATACGGCTTTGTCAGCGCCGCGGTCTCGTTCGAGAGGCGCGCCTGCATCAGCCGCGCGATTCCCGTGAGCCACTCGCCGCCACGCCGCGCCTCGTCGCTTTTGAGATCGTAGAGGCCGGCGCCGGCATGGGTGTCGATGACGCGGAACGCCCCCGGCTTGTCCTGCAGATAGGTGATGATGCGCGCCAGCACGATGTGCTTGATGACATCGGCGAAGTTGCCGGCGTGGAAGGCGTGGCGGTAATTCATGGGATAGGACTACGTTGTCTTTCGTGATCCTAACCCCTTGTCATTGCGAGCGCAGCGAAGCAATCCAGAATTGATCTGCGGCGGCAGTCTGGATTGCTCACATGGGGATTTGGTGTGTCAAGGTTTATGGTCAGCTTTTTGTTCGATTGCAGGCCAGCTCTTCGTCCCGACCGCGGGAAGTTTGGGATGGCGCGCGCAGATCAGGTCAAGACCGGCCCGTGAGGGCCGCCGCGAAGCGGCTTGGTCTTGACCTGAGCGAGCACGCCTTCAGGCTCGTT
>NZ_JAVAYL010000115.1:0-511 GCF_054185225.1 Bradyrhizobium sp. 18BD
TGACTTGCTCCGGGATCTTCGTGAACGTGATGCGCGCGACAGCAATCGCGCGGCCGCGCCGCTGAAGCCGGCGGCAGATGCCAAGCTGCTCGATACGTCGGCGCTTTCGGTCGATGAAGCCGTCGACCAGGTGCTGCAGTGGTACCGGGCGCTCGGCCAGCCCGCCTGAGAAGGCGGGCAGCGGTAGGTGCTCCGCGCGTAAGTGCGAAGCGTGTTTCGAACCCTTAACCCCGTGTGGACTTCGATCTGGCCCTTTCAGCCTGCCATTCCGGCCGGCGTGGCACAGCGATCCATGCACAATCAGATTTTTATGTCCGACCTGCAAACCTCTACCCCGAATACTGAATCTTTCGCGGCTCTGTTCGAAGAGTCGCTGACCCGCCAAGACATGCGCGCCGGCGAAGTGATTTCCGCCGAAGTCGTGCGCGTCGACCACAACTTCGTGGTCGTCAATGCAGGCCTGAAGTCCGAGGCTTACATTCCGATCGAGGAATTCCTGAACGATCAGGGC
>NZ_JAVAYL010000116.1:0-509 GCF_054185225.1 Bradyrhizobium sp. 18BD
CTGAATGCGATCAAAAGCATTCAGGTTTTTTATTGTTTATTTATAGTGATTTATAGGTATTAACCACATTTTCAGGAGTAAAGCCGAATTTTTCAAGAACTAGACCGCCAGGTGCAGAAGCGCCGAAGTGATCAATTGTAATTGTTTTACCTTCCGTCCCTACATAGCGCTCCCAACCAAAACTTGCTGCAGCTTCAATCGCCACACGTTTTGTCACAGCTTTAGCTAACACACTTTCTTTATATTCAGCAGATTGTTTTTCAAACAAATCAAAACTTGGCATTGACACGACAGATACATCGATGCCTTCTTCCGCTAATTTAGCTTGTGCTTCCACTGCTAAATTTACTTCAGAACCAGTCGCAATTAAAATCCCTGCTGGTTGTTCACCTTTTTGTGGTGACAATACATAAGCACCTTTTTGAACAGAATCAGAAGCGTGTTCTAACGTTCCTTCTAAAACAGGTAAGTTTTGACGACTTAAAACTAAAATAGTTGGTGTTTCCGTA
>NZ_JAVAYL010000117.1:0-509 GCF_054185225.1 Bradyrhizobium sp. 18BD
CTGCGTTAAATTCTTTTTGAATCCCTTCCAGTATGCCTAATACATGTTGTAATTGTGACGGGTTGTTCACCTGCCAGTATTTTTGAGGTGCCAGGCGGATACGTGCACCGTTAGCACCGCCACGTTTATCAGAACCACGGAAAGTAGAAGCAGAGGCCCATGCGGTAGAAACCAACTCTGCTATGCTTAAACCTGATGCTAATATTTTTGCCTTTAAGTCGGCGGCATCACTTTCTGTTACCAAGGCATGGTCAACCGCAGGGATAGGATCCTGCCAAAGCAGTTCTTCCTGCGGTACATCCGGCGCCAGGTAACGTTCGCGCGGGCCCATATCTCGGTGTGTTAATTTATACCAGGCACGTGCAAAAGCATCGGCAAACTGGTCCGTGTTTTCCAGAAAGCGCCTTGATATTTTTTCGTAAGCAGGGTCAAACCTTAAAGCCAGATCAGTAGTAAGCATGGCTGGTTTATGCTTTTTGGAGCTGTCATAGGCATCAGGGATAGTAGCT
>NZ_JAVAYL010000118.1:0-507 GCF_054185225.1 Bradyrhizobium sp. 18BD
TGGTGCCTTGTAGTTCCGGCGGATCAATGCGGAGACCGGCCAGTGGAGGAAGGTAAGCAACAGGATTCCGACGCTCGCGTAGAGCAAGGGGAGAATCCAGGTCGAGGATTGTGAGGCCGGTGCGCGATCGAAGACCATGAACGGCGATATGCCATCGATGCTCCAGCGCACGATCTTGCCATCGACCACCTTGGCCGCAAGCCGCTCATGACCGTCGATGTTCCGCCAGACGAAAGGCGCGATCTCGACCCATTTCATCAGCTTGCCATTGGCAGTGCGCCCGGCTGAAACGACGAGCTTGCCCTTGGCATCGACGCTGACCGACGCCTGACGCAGCAAGTTCCCGATTGCGTAGAAGTTCGATTCCGCCCGGCGGCTGTTGAGCCATTGCCCGACGAGCATTTTCGCGTGCTCGGCCGCGGTTTTGTCGTCGACCCGTCCGTCAGGCTTGCTGACATCGGTGAAATAGCGATCGGCAAAATCCTCGAACAAGGCACGACGCAACGG
>NZ_JAVAYL010000119.1:0-505 GCF_054185225.1 Bradyrhizobium sp. 18BD
TGACCTAACTTTTTAAAATAACTTATTTATATCAGTTTTAAATTGGAGTGATATTAAAATAAATTGACACAAAATTTACCATTACAATAATTTTACCTGAAACTTATTAGCAGCATTTATTATATTTGCAATATAATTTGCTGCCCGCAAGATAGCATACTTTATAAAGTTTGTTTTGGGCCTTACAGAAAAGACTGGCTGTGATATTGCCATAACCTTGCTTTCTGTATTGTTTCGTTGACCCGACTCCGAAGCAATTTTTTCAATATTTTGCCTCAATTGACCCCTTTATTTTGTTGTGGAGATTATGATGAATGAGACCACACCATTTCGGCGCAAGCTGACCCACTGTTTCGGGGCAAACTGACCATGGTATTTCGGGGCAAACTGACCCACCAAAACTCGTAGCAAATGCTGTAGAAGTAACCATCTTTTGAGGGCAAAAGACCTGTCTAAGATGGCCAATTTGACAATCAGCATGAGTAAGATTAGAAAGATTTTAAGG
>NZ_JAVAYL010000120.1:0-504 GCF_054185225.1 Bradyrhizobium sp. 18BD
GATTGGCCTTGTTTCACAGATTTCTCATTTTCAACGGTTTGTTGAAAAGCCCGTTTCAGTGAAATTATTTGCTATTTCAGCCGAATCGTGGTTTCAACGGTTCGGTGAAAGACCCTGTTGGCATCGAACGGCGGGCGGCAGAAGCGCTCGAGGCCTTTCTAGGCTCAATCCCTCAATTCGCCGTCGGCCCAATGACGCTGACTGGCAAGCCAGGCGAGGCTGATCGAGGCGTAGACATCGTCGCTGAAACCGAATTCGCCGGCCGACCGCTCAGGCTCGTGGTCGAGGTCAAAAGCAACGGGCAACCCCGGATTGCGCACCAAGTAGCCTACCAGCTCAAACGGTATCTGGATCAGACTGGCCAAGAGGGCGTGCCGATGTTCATCGCGCCCTATTTATCTGAACAGGCGCAGGCGGCATGTCGCGAGGAAGACATCGCCTATCTTGATTTCCAGGGCAACGCGCGCCTCGTTGTCGATACCATCTTCATCGAGCGCAAGGTCG
>NZ_JAVAYL010000121.1:0-504 GCF_054185225.1 Bradyrhizobium sp. 18BD
TTTACATTTTAACCTGGCGAGGACGTTACTTGCGTGGCGGGTAACTCGACAATTGCCACCTTCAACACTCAGTCAGAAGCTGCGCGTAGCCTGCGTGCGGTTGAAAAAGTGTCGTTTAGTCTTGAGGACGCGCAAGAACTGGCGGCTTCCGACAATAAGAAAAGCAATGCGGTTTCGCTGGTAACGTCCAGTAACAGCTGTCCGGCGGATACAGAACAGGTTTGCCTGACGTTCTCCTCGGTGATAGAGAGTAAACGTTTCGACTCGCTGTATAAGCAAATCGATCTGGCACCGGAAGAGTTCAAAAAGCTGGTCAATGAAGAGGTGGAAAACAATGCCGCAACCGATAAAGCGCCATCCACTCATACCTCTCCGGTCGTGCCAGTCACCACACCGGGAACAAAACCGGATCTGAACGCTTCCTTCGTGTCGGCTAACGCGGAACAGTTTTATCAGTATCAACCTACTGAAATCATTCGCTCCGAAGGCCGACTGGTAGATAGC
>NZ_JAVAYL010000122.1:0-504 GCF_054185225.1 Bradyrhizobium sp. 18BD
ACAACATGTCGGTTATTTAGCTAGTTTATGTGCTGGTTTAGAAGTGCCATTTATGATCATTCTTGGCGTTTTATCATCTAGATTACAGACTCGAACATTGTTGATTTATGGAGCGATTTTTGGTGGTTTATTCTACTTCAGCATTGGGGTATTTAAAAACTTCTATATGGTGTTAGCAGGACAGGTGTTTTTAGCTATTTTCTTAGCGGTTCTTTTAGGAATTGGTATTAGTTATTTCCAAGATATCTTACCAGATTTTCCAGGATACGCCTCAACACTATTTTCTAATGCAATGGTTATTGGACAGTTAGGCGGTAACCTATTAGGTGGTGCTATGAGTCACTGGGTAGGTTTGGAAAATGTATTTTTTGTATCAGCAGCATCAATCATGTTAGGTATGATACTTATATTCTTTACTAAAAATCAAAAAATTACAAAAGAGGATGTGATATCAACATGACAATTATTTTATGGCTACTTATCATCGCTGCCTTCATGTTAGCA
>NZ_JAVAYL010000123.1:0-503 GCF_054185225.1 Bradyrhizobium sp. 18BD
TGCCATATTGTAGTATGGATGATGACTTCCTGTATTCATAAAATGCCAAGTTTCTGTCATTTGCTATAAAGCCTCCCTATGAAATCTCATCGGGCATATGTTATGTTTCAAAAAATTTAAAATTGCCAACATATGTCACACATAAAAATTTTGATAAATTAGTCTATCAGTCTTATAATAATAATATCGGTATTTTAGGGAGGATGCAAGATGAGTAACATGACATTAATCGTTTTAATTGTGTTAGCATTGGTCATCATTTGGATGGTAACGAACTTTATCATTAATAAGCGATCAGTAACAGAATTAAACCAAGAAGAATTTCAAGAAGGTATTAGAAAAGCACAAGTGATCGATCTTAGAGAAAAGGCAGACTATGATTATGGTCATATTATTGGTGCACGAAATATCCCTATGACAATGTTTCGTCAACGATACCAAGGATTAAGAAAAGATCAACCCATCTATCTTGTTGATGCAAATGGTATCGCAAGTTATCGAGC